>NZ_JADBTX010000067.1:0-62824 GCF_020245945.1 Microcystis sp. M015S2 | reverse complement strand
GCGATCGTTCAAGCCTTTAGTCAGATTACATTGCGAGACATCCATCACTGGTTTACCCATTGTTGCTATTGCGATACCCCTTTTAAAGAGCCTACCTAGTCATCCATGCTGTACCTCATTCAACTGAAACCCGCTATATTAGCAAAACAACAAATTTTTTGCCGCAAACCCCACATACAGTACAATTATTACAGTTAAGGGTTTGAAAGGCCTAGGATGATGGCAAAGCAATCAAGGGCAATTGCGGTGACAGAACATGATAATAAATGTCCCGAATGTCTGCATATCTAAGACTCTGTCTTACATTTCTCTACTTTCTTTGCTGACTACTTTGCCAGACATTACAGACAATTTTCCTGATATAGATGAAGGGTTGCTTCCCCTTGATGACATCACATTTGAGAATGAAATAACCCTGAAATTTTATTGTTATAAATAGATTCGTTCAAAAGGTTCTTTTCGATAACGGCGATAAACATCAAAGTCACTATCTAAGGTAATAATCGCAGAAATATTAAGTCTTTCAGAAATAGTTATTAAGGATAGATCTGCAAAATCTCCCGGTAGGTCAGCGTATTGTTCATTGAGTTGTATGATTCTGGCAAAATCCTGTGGTAAAAGGGGAATACATTGATAAAGCTGGTGGAATAAATCACTTAAAAATTCATTTTGTGTTCGATAATCATGGCTTAAAAGATACATTACTTCTGTTATACAAGCAACAGTTGTAATCAAGTCGCTGGAACATTGTTCAAAAAAGTTGACAACAGCCCGATGATAATTATCTTGGGAACTGTAATAGGCGAATAGAATGCTACTATCTGTAATAATTTTGGGGGGATAATTTGTCATGAATGATGTTGCTGATGATGGTTTTGGATATATTCTGCCACTACTTTTTTGCGGTTTTCTCGCAATGACAAATTAGGTGGAGCATTTTCTAAAAGATGCTGAGGATGACCTCCCCGGCGTTGTAATAAAGTTTTACGCGGTTTTAAGCTTTGCCAATGTTCGTAAATGAGTTTTTTAAGAAGTTCTTCTGAGCTAATATTCTCTTCGGAAATGATGTCTGCTAGATAGTTCTCGGTTTCTCGATCTAGATTAATCGATAACATTATAATTTCAGGGGATAAATCAACATCTTTGATTATAGCTTAAAATCCATGATCGCACTCACCCCCCATCCCCAATTGAGTTTGCTAGAGAAAAATTCGGGGTACGGGCGAAGCATTCGGATAGGAAATCTAGGGTTTCAGTAATAGGTTATTGTCCGAATGCTTCGCCCCTACTTAATCATCTAACAATCCGTCGTAACGCACCGCAGCTATCATTAGACCTCTTGCAAAAGTCTTAAGTCGATCCTTGTACAGCAACATTTTTGAAGATTATCAACTACTATAGCGTTTCTCACACCTGCGTGGCACAGTTAAACCTTTGCTGATTAAGCTGTTCAGGATCGGAAATGTACCTCTTCTGAATTAGAAACGCTATAATAAATAATTAACTGAAAGTCCCTCCCATTATTATTGTTTCTATCGTTTGTTTTCGGATTTATGCAAGAGGTCTATTAATTTATTGGGTGCGTTACGCTATCGAAGAGCGCACGCTACTGGACTACTTTTTTCTTGTTGCTTTTGACATCCTTTTTTCTGAGAACAGGTAGAGCGCCTAAAACTACTCCTATCCCCAGGATAGTTGAGGGTTCAGGTACTGCTTGTACTTCTTGAGGTTCTTGATACAAATAGGCTGACCCCGCATACGTTGCGCCAGTGCTATCCTGATTAGCCCCAATCAAGGCGGATGTGCCACTGAGGGACACGGAATTGCCAAAACCGTCGAAATCTGCAGGGGTGGGGTTGTTGAAGGTTTGCAGGAGAGCGCCTGTGGTTGTGTTAAACAAATAGGCTGACCCCGCATCTGATGCGCCAGTGTCATCCTGAAAAGCCCCAATCAAGGCGGATGTGCCACTGACGGACACGGAATAGCCAAAATTGTCGCCACTTGCAGGGGTGGGTTTGTTGAAGGTTTTCAGGAGAGCGCCTGTGGTTGTATCAAACAAATAGGCTGACCCCGCATTGGATGCGCCAGTGTCATCCTGAAAAGCCCCAATCAAGGCGGATGTGCCACTGAGGGACACGGAATAGCCAAAATAGTCGAAACTTGCAGGGGAGGGGTTGTTGAAGGTTTGCAGGAGAGCGCCTGTGGTTGTATCAAACAAATAGGCTGACCCCGCATCTGATGCGCCAGTGTCATCCTGAAAAGCCCCAATCAAGGCGGATGTGCCACTGACGGACACGGAATTGCCAAACTGGTCGAAATCTGCAGGAGAGGGGTTGTTGAAGGTTTTCAGGAGAGCGCCTGTGGTTGTATCAAACAAATAGGCTGACCCCGCATTGGATGCGCCAGTGTCATCCAGATTAGCCCCAATCAAGGCGGATGTGCCACTGAGGGACACGGAATAGCCAAAATAGTCGAAACCTGCAGGGGAGGGGTTGTTGAAGGTTTTTAGGAGATTGCCTGTGGTTGTATCAAACAAATAGGCTGACCCCGCATCTGATGCGCCAGTGTCATCCTGATAAGCCCCAATCAAGGCGAGTGTGCCACTGACGGACACGGAATTGCCAAAATAGTCGAAACCTGCAGGGGAGGGGTTGTTGAAGGTTTGGGATAAGGAGAGAGGGGTAAAGGCTTGAGCCGGGGCGATTACTCCCACCAAGGAAGTTGCCCCTACGGTTAGCAAGCAAGAAGTAAGGGTTTTTAGCATCATGTTGATTTTGGACTGAAGAATTGAGCAGCGATGTCCTTGTCAGTTGGTTTAGGGACAGCGCTACTAGATACTACAAAAGTAGAATACACACTACCCCCCCCCGCGTTGTATCCTACGATACAATTTAACAAATCTTTATATTTTCTTTATATTTTTTATCTTGAGCGTGGCTACTAAATAAAGCTTTAAATAAACGTAACAATGGGAAAGATTGCTTCGGGGGAATCTTGGTTGAGAAAGTAAGATTGACGCAAGAATCCCCCCTGGCGGCGGACATGATTGATTTTTGTCAGCAAAACGTAGCAAAACGTAGGGTGCGTTAGACGGCGACAATCTCTGCTTAAACTTAAATCTAACAATCCGTCGTAACGCACCCTACCTATCATTAATTTAACTTTATTATAACATATAATTAATTTGCAATAGTTCTTATCTATCATTAATTTATTTGGTGCGTTACGCTATCGAAGGGCGCACCCTACTGGACTTTTTCAGTTACTATTTTCTTGCACTAACATCAGATTTTAACAGGTCAAAAGCCCTATTTTAAAAGCTTTTTACCATTATTCAGCAATCCCTAATTAGGATAAACTCGCCCTTTCCAACCTCCTCCTTGGCCGCGCCAATAACGCAGTGCAGAATCCACAGTCATTAAACTATAAAAGAGGGCAATTAGGGGTAAAGTTAAAGCCCGCAGGGGGGATAATTTATATAGTCTTAAAGTCGGGCTATAGGAAAGGGCTATTAGTAATAAAGTGACGGTGCTAATTATAATAATTGATGTTTCTTTTAAGACCAATCCCCAGATTAAGCCCAAGGGGGCGGCTAAATAGGTTAAAAACATCCCGAAAATTGTCCCGATTAACCAAAGTGTTGAGTAATTAAGTTGTGTAAAGGCGGTGCGGGCTACCATATTCCAAATGCTGGCTAAATCCGGATAGGGACGGAGACTATAGGTGGTTTCTGTTAATCCTAACCAGATGGATTTCTCAGGATTTTCGGGGTGATTTTGCAGATATTTTTTAACCGCAATTGCCAAAGAACAATCATCAATTAAAGCTTGTTTAAGAATCTCAATACCGCCAATTTTTTCTAGGATATCTCGGCGAATTAAAATGCACCCCCCGGCGGCGGCTGCTATCGGGGAATTAGGATTATTAACTAGGGGAAAAGGATAGAGTTTCTCGAAGAAAAAAACAAAGGCAGGAATAAGAAATTTTTCCCAAAAACTGTCACAGCGTAGCAACACCATCAGGGAAACTAAAGCTTGTTTTTCCTGTACTGCTTTAGTAACTAATTGGGTTAAATTATCTGGCGCGTGGGCAATATCGGCATCGGTGAAGAGAAAATAATCGGGTGCAAATTTCTCGGTAGCCTCTGTTATTCCCTGTTTCATTGCCCATAATTTACCCGTCCATCCTATCTCTAAAGCTTGGCCAGAAATAATAGTTATCTGGTCAGATTTATGAGATTGATCGGCAATTTCTTGAGCAACTGTTCCCGTGTCATCACTGCTTTTATCGTCAATTAAAATAATCGAAAATTCTCCTTGATAATCTTGGTTAAAGAGGGAGGTTAAACTGATGGGTAAAACGTCGGCTTCGTTTCGTGCGGGGATAATTGCCGAGACTTTTGGATAATTTTTTAAAGGAGAAGTGACAGGATTAATTTTTTGGTTAGATAACCAAAATTGTCCCCTGGCTAAGATTAAATATAACCAAATTATCAGCGATAGGAAAGTAACTAATAATAAGAAAAATGTCATAAGCTAGTCGGCTTTCGATGAGAGAATGGGGAACAGTTTAAAAAGAGTATCAAATTTAGATGGACAACAGCTTAACCAGTTTGGGGTTTAACAGAGGGCGATTTAGGGTAAAATAAAAGCAAGTTAGCAAGACTAGGCGAGGGAGTAAATCATGGATTATGATGTCGTAATTATTGGGGGTGGACCGGCGGGAGGTCACTGTGGTAGATTATTAAGTGAAAAAGGTTATCGTGTTCTTTTGGTGGAACAACATTCTAGTTGGCAAGATAATAATTTTTCTAGTGCCGCTTCTCCCCTAGAAATTTTAGAACAATTCAATCTCCCCGAAACCGTGGTGGCTAGGTTTTGGAAAAATATCGAAATCATCTCCACCAGCATACATCATTTTTGGTCATCACCGCAACCTTTAGGGGTAGTTTTTGATTTTGCCAAGTTGCGAGAGTTTTTAGCCGCAGAAGTGCTGCGTTGGGGGGGAGAAGTTCGTTTAGGTTGTCGTTATCTGAAATATCAACAGATGGAGGATCAGCTAACTGTTTTCTTGAAATCAAAAGGCGAGGAAATCGAGACAGTTACTACTCGTTTATTGGTTGATGCCACGGGATACGCTAGAGCAGTTATGTATAAACACAGACGAGAAAAACCTGATTTTCTAAAAGCAGTGGGCATTGAATATTTAATTACTGTGCCAGAAGTAGATTATCAAAAATATCAAGATAATTTAGTGTTTTTTCTAGGTCATAAATGGAGTCCTAAAGGTTATGGCTGGATTTTTCCTATGGATAACCAGCAATTAAAAATAGGAGCGGCTTGGTTAGAGGGAGAACATCCTTATATTGATGAAGTTAAGCCTTTAAAAAGTTATATTACACAAATTATTCAAACCTACATAAATCTCTCTAAATATGATATAATCGACATCCATGGGTCTATTTTAGAATATTCGCTCAATCTGCAAGATATTTATTATCAAGAACCGAATATTATAGCGATTGGTGATGCTGTTTCTACGGTTAACTTTTTAGGAGGGGAAGGTATTCGCTATGCTATGAAAGGAGCCGAAATTGCTTGTCAATACATGGAGGAATATTTACAGGGAAAATCGAGTAGTTTTGCCGCTTATCAACAGAGGATGCAAGAATATTTTCAACCAAAATGGAATTTATCCGATCGCCTCAGTCGCAAAGTTTATTTAGAATATAGTGATGCGCGTATAGATCAAGGAGTATCCTATCTCAAGTATCTTTCCACTCAGGATATAATCGACATTTTATTTTACTACAAATTTGAAAAATACACAAAAGGGTTAGGAGGATTTCTGCTGGGGAAATTACGTCAATGGTGGCACCGAATTTTCCCTAGTCAAAAACCTGAGTAAATAGGCTAGGATAAAGCTAAGGAAACAATATTGGTAAAGACCGTGAGTAAGTTTATTCGCTACAGTACAATTATCACTCTGCTGGGCATTTTAGCAGCCTGTAGTGGCAATCCTGCCCTAGAAAATCGTCTGGCTGCCGATCCTAATCTACAAACAAATCCCATACCAGAAAACTCTCCTAATAACCAGCAATTACCCGGAAATTTTCCCGCAGAAATTCCTCGATATAGTCAATCAAAATTATTATCCGTGCAGACAAATCCTGATAATACCGGTGGGCAAACTCGTTGGCAATCCAACGATCCCAGCAATGCGATCGAGGCTTTTTATCAACAGGAATTAGTGAATAATAATTGGGAAATTATCACTCCCTTTTCTGGGGAAGGAGTCAATAGTACATTGACAGCCCGTCGAGATAATTTAGAATTAACTATTACCATAACTGCCACTTCTCCCAATACCGAATATAGCCTCGATTATCGTCCAACGGGAACCCCGATTGCTTCCCCTAGTCCCTCCCCGATTGCTTCCCCTAGTCCCTCCCCTATTTCTTCCCCCTTACCCAATCTTAATCCCACCAGTTTTAACGATCTCGAATCCTTACCTAATACCTTAAAGAGCCACATTCAAGACTTAGCTAGATTAGGAGTATTAACTGGTAATAACAATCAGTTTAACCCTAATGATACAATAACGCGCCGAGAATTTGCTCGCTGGTTGTTACAGGCTAATAATGCCATTTATGCTAATGTAGCGGGTAAACAAATCCGTTTAGCTACTCCCAATAGTTCCCCAGCTTTTAGTGATGTTAAAAATAACGATCCCGATTATATTTATATTCAAGGATTAGCGGAAGCGGGGTTAATTCCCTCTCCCTTAACGGGAGATAGTAGCACCCTTTTATTCCGTCCCAATGCTCCTTTAACCCGGGAAGATTTAATCGCTTGGAAAGTGCCATTAGATATTAGAAAAGCTTTACCGAGCGCCAATCTCGATACGATTAAAAATACTTGGGGTTTTCAGGATACTAATAAAATTAACCCGCAGCTGGTGCGCGCTCTTTATGCCGATTTTCAAAATGCTGAACAAGCCAATATTCGGCGAGTTTTTGGTTTTACTACCCTATTTCAGCCAAAAAGACCAGTAACTCGCGCTGAAGCTGCCGCTACTTTATGGTATTTTGGTTTTCAGGGTGATGGTGTTTCTGCTGCCGATGCTTTGCAGGGTCAAGATACGCAACAGAGTGGGGTTAATTGAAATTTGTCCACAAAAATTAAGGGTGTGTTAGGAAAATATAAGCACTCTTTTTGACATTTCTTCATATCTATTCAGAAAAATTAACAGAGGATTCTTGACCCTGCAGCTAGGGGAATATTTTATCCTAAAGATATAACTCTGCTGCAGGGGATTTTCTTGCTGACTTCCGCTGCTATTAAAATTATGACCCATCAAACTCTCAAACTCGCCGGGATGAGTTGCGCTGGTTGTGCTGATTCGATCGAACGGATAATTAAATCTATCCCCGGAGTGATTCGATGTCAAGTTAATTTTGGCATGGAACAGGTGGATGTGGACTATGATCCCAAGCGTACCGATCTTAACACTATTCAAGCAAAAGTTAGGGATGCCGGTTTCCAGGCTACACCGATAACGGAAATTAATCTCGAATCCAGGCCAGAAAAAGAACTTCTCACTAAACTATCGATCGCTATTGTTATTAGCATTATACTTTTTATCGGTTCTTTGCCGATGATGACGGGTTTATCTCTATCTTTTATTCCCCACTGGTTACACGCTCCCTTATTACAATTAATTCTCGCTACTCCCGTCCAATTTTGGTGTGGTCAAAGTTTTTATAAAAATGCTTGGAAAGCCTTTAAAAACCGCACTGCCACCATGGACACTTTAGTAGTTTTGGGAACCAGTGCCGCCTATTTTTATTCCCTGTTTTTAACCTTCGGGAGCGATTTTATCGAAAAACAGGGGTTTAATTCCCATGTCTATTACGAAGCATCAGCTATCGTCATTACCCTGATTTTACTCGGTCGTTTCTTTGAAAAACGTGCCAGAAAAGAAACGGCCGCCGCTATTAAACAATTAATGGGATTACAGGCAAAAACTGCTAGGGTAATTAGGGAAGAACAGACGCTAGATATACCAATAGAAGAGGTGAAAGTAGGAGATATAATTTTAGTGCGTCCGGGAGAAAAAATTCCCGTCGATGGCATAATTATCCAGGGCAGTTCTAGCATTGATGAATCGATGGTGACGGGGGAAAGTTTACCCGTGCGAAAAACCGTCAATCAACAGGTAATCGGGGCGACAATTAATAAAACCGGTAGCCTACAAATGCAAGCGTTACGGGTGGGAAAAGATACGGTTTTAGCTCAGATTGTCCGATTAGTGCAAACCGCGCAAGCATCAAAAGCACCTATACAAAGATTAGTCGATCGAGTGACCGCTTATTTTGTGCCGGTGGTGATGATTATTGCCGTAATAACTTTCCTATTTTGGATTCTCCGCACGGGTAATCTCACCCTCGCTTTGATTACAATGGTGGAAGTCCTAATTATCGCTTGTCCCTGTGCGCTAGGATTAGCTACACCCACCTCGATTATGGTGGGAACAGGACAGGGAGCAAAACAGGGAATTTTAATTAAAAATGCCGAAAGTTTAGAATTAGCCCAGGGTATTACTACTATTGTCCTCGATAAAACGGGAACTCTCACCCAAGGTAAACCAACGGTGACGGACTTCTTGACTCGCGAAGGGGTGAGGGATGGACGGGAATTATCGCTGCTGCAGTTAGTCGTATCGGTGGAGAATCATTCTGAACACCCGCTAGGAGAAGCAATAGTTAGATATGGGCAGTTAAACCAGATTAAAACCTTAGAAGTAACCGAATTTGACTCAATAACTGGGTCAGGAGTGCAGGGAAAAGTCGGGTCGGATTTAGTGCAAATCGGTACACAACAATGGTTAGAAAGTCAAGGGATCGAAACAAAAGTTCTTAAAAAAGTCGCCCACGATTGGGAATGGCAGAAAAAAACCGTGGCTTGGATAGCGGTTAACGGGCGTTTAGAGGGGGTGATCGCCATTTCCGACGTTTTAAAACCTTTTTCTTCCTTAGTGGTCGCCAAGCTCAAAAAAATGGGCTTAGAGGTGATGATGATGACGGGGGACAACCTCGAAACTGCAGAAGCGATCGCCAGCGAGTTGGGTATCCGGCGCTTTTTTGCCGCACTTCGTCCCCAAGAAAAAGCCGAAAAAATTGAATATTTGCAGAAAAAAGGGAAAATAGTCGCCATGGTTGGAGATGGCATCAATGATGCGATCGCATTGGCGCAAGCGGACTTAGGTATTGCCATTGGCACAGGGACCGATGTAGCGATCGCCGCCGGCGATATAACCTTAATTTCGGGAGATTTACAGGGAATTGTGACCGCTATTGAGTTAAGTCGGGCAACAATGCGAAATATCAAAGAAAATCTCTTTTTTGCTTTTATTTATAACCTGATTGCCATTCCCATCGCTGCCGGAGTCCTCTATCCTTTTCTGCTCAATCCGATTATTGCCGGCGCTGCCATGGCTTTAAGTTCCCTTTCCGTGGTGACGAATGCCTTGCGATTGCGTCGAATTCACCCCAGGGTGGAGGGATAATTTTCGTTAACAATTCTTAAGGAAAAACCAGAAAAATTAGCTGTACGGGGGATGATACCGTAGAAAAGGCAATAGAATAATCATCCTGATATGACTGACTCCCCTGAAATACCTTATTTATTACGCGCTGCCAAAGGAGAAATCTTACCCCGTCCTCCCGTGTGGATGATGAGACAAGCAGGACGTTATATGCAGATTTATCGGGAATTGCGGGATAAATACCCCAGTTTTCGGGAAAGATCGGAAAATGCCGATTTAGCGATCGAAATCTCCCTGCAACCTTGGCGTGCTTTTCAACCGGATGGGGTGATCATGTTCTCCGATATCCTCACTCCCCTAGCGGGAATCGGTATTCCCTTTGATATTATCGAAAGTAAGGGGCCGATTATCGATTCTCCCATTCGTACTCAAGCGCAGGTGGACCAACTTAATCCCCTCGATCCCGATCAGTCTTTACCTTTTATCAAAACGATTTTAAAAACCCTGCGTCAAGAGGTGGGAAATAAATCCACTGTCCTCGGTTTTGTCGGAGCGCCTTGGACTTTAGCAGCCTATGCAGTGGAAGGGAAAGGTTCTAAAAGTTATTCTGTGATTAAAGGGATGGCTTTTTCGGAACCCTCGGTACTGCACCAATTTTTAGATAAATTAGCGGATATGATCGCCACTTATGTCCGTTATCAAATTGATTGTGGAGCGCAAGTAGTACAAATGTTCGACTCTTGGGCGGGTCAATTAACTCCCCAAGATTACGATGTTTTTGCCTTACCCTATCAACAAAAAGTAGTTCGTTTGGTGAAAGAAACCCATCCCGATACACCCTTAATTCTCTACATTAGTGGCAGTGCCGGCGTTTTGGAAAGAATGGCTCAATCGGGGGTTGATATTGTCAGCGTCGATTGGACCGTGGATATGGCCGAAGCGAGACAGCGTTTAGGTAAATCGATGATGGTTCAAGGTAATATCGATCCGGGGGTTTTATTCGGTTCCCAGCCCTTTATTCGCGAGCGGATTATTGATACTATTCGTAAAGCTGGTAATCAAGGCCATATTCTTAATTTAGGTCATGGTGTTTTGGTGGGAACTCCTGAAGATAACGTGCGTTTCTTCTTTGAAACTGCTAAACACTTTAGTTATCAGGACTAGGGAACAGGGGATGGGGAAATGGGGAAATGGGGGGATTCAACTAATACCCCAAAACCCTAAAACCCCAACACCGGTTTTTACTTTTTACTTTTGACTTTCACACTGTCCCCTAAATTCTGCCGTATCAATTAAAATAATGAAAAAGATATTTCTAACGGGTGTGAGTGGCTGTATTGGGCATTATATCGCCGAGATTTTACTGGAAAATCCCGACTATGAATTATATTTTTTATTGCGTAATCCAGAGAAATTAAAATTTACTTACCAAGGGCGATCAAATGTTCATATACTTTTAGGCGATATGCAAAATATTGGGGTATATGCCGAGCTTTTAAAAACAATGAATATAGCGGTTTTAATCGCTACCAGTTGGGGAGGAGAGGAGGAAAGTTATCAGATTAATGTGGTAAAAACCCTAGAGTTAATTAGTTATTTAGATGCTCAAATCTGCGAGAAAATTCTCTACTTTTCCACTGCCAGCATTCTCAATCAAAATAATCAACCTTTACCGGAAGCTGGAGAGATAGGAACTAATTATATCCGCACTAAATATATTTGTTATAGTAAATTTACTGACCTAGAAATCGCCGATAAAATTATCACTTTATACCCCACTTTTGTCTTAGGTGGTGACGAAAATAAACCCTATTCTCATATCTATGGCGGTTTACCGGATGTGTTGAAATATATCGGTTTAGTGCGTTGGTTTCAAGCTGATGGCAGTTTTCATTTTA
This sequence comes from Microcystis sp. M015S2, assembly GCF_020245945.1. Classification (NCBI taxonomy): domain Bacteria; kingdom Bacillati; phylum Cyanobacteriota; class Cyanophyceae; order Chroococcales; family Microcystaceae; genus Microcystis; species Microcystis sp. M015S2. The sequence continues at coordinate 51,380 of NZ_JADBTX010000067.1, read as the reverse complement.
TCCATGCCAAAGATATAGCTCAAGTGGTGAATTATTTAATCGAAAATCCCGCACCAGAAAGCAAAATTGTCCTAGGCAATCAACGGACAACAGCTAACCAAGCAGTGGAGGAAATCTGTACTTATTTAAACAAAAAAATCTACTTTCGCATTCCTTTATCTTTAACCATTGCTAACTTTTTTATCAAAGTTTTTAACTTGCAGATGGAAGCATGGGACCGCTTTGCCATGAATTATCGCCACTTCACCCACATAAAAACCTATACTCCTGACGATTTTGGTTTAAAAAACTATTGTTCCACCCTCGATGATGTTTTAACCTTGCGAGGAATTCCCCGAAAAAAACCCTAAGTAGAGGGAACGGAAAAATATCTATAATTAATTCTGTCTGGATACTTACAGCGTTTCCCTAAAGATGAAGTCTAACCTAATTCCGCAACTGACTTTCCAAAACGAAAACTTCCTACCTCACCATTAAGATAACTGCTCTATCGGTGACTCTTAAATTAGTACAAATATATGAACAACTGCGTGTAAGCATCCCACCGAAAAACTAATGCGCTCCGGGGTTTGGGGGGTTCTACCCCCCAAAAACTTGGCTTGAGTGATAAAATCAGAAATAATGCCCAACTCTTAACGCCAAATAGACTAATCTTGAAATTGTCTAGCATGAAATTGAGCGTAACGACCATTAAGATTTAATAACTCTTCGTGATTACCCACCTCGATAATTTCACCCTTTTCTAAGACTAAAATACGGTTAGCTTTTCTGACAGTTGCTAATCGGTGAGCAATAACAAATACTGTGCGCTCCGTCATAATTCTTTCTAAAGCTTCCTGCACTAAAGCTTCCGATTCCGAATCGAGCGCTGAAGTCGCTTCATCTAAGATTAAAATTCTCGGATTAGATAAAACCGCTCGCGCGATGGCGATTCTTTGTCTTTGTCCACCCGATAAATTAACACCCCTTTCTCCCACATAGGTATAGTAACCCTGAGAAAGTTCACCGATAAATTGATGAGCATTAGCAATTTTTGCCGCTTTTTCTACCTCTTGCAGATTAAAATCTCCCTGACCAAAAGCGATATTTTGGGCTATAGTGCCAGAAAAGAGAATATTTTCCTGCAAAACTACGCCAATTTGTCGCCGGAGACTTTTTAAAGTCACATCACGAATATCCACCCCATCGATTAAAATCTTGCCAGAAGTGGGGTCATAAAAACGCAATAAAAGATTAACTAAAGTGGTTTTTCCCGCTCCCGATGCTCCTACTAAAGCAATCATTTCGCCAGCGTGTGCAGTAAAATTAATATTTTTTAAAACTTGTCTGTCCTCATTGTAAGAAAAATTTACTTGACAATATTCAACTTCTTTGCTATGGAGTGGCAGATCGATCGCATTCGGTTTTTCGGTAATTGTTGGCAAAATAGCTAACAATTCAAAAATCCGATCCATGGAGGCTTGACCCTGTTTAAATTGATTATAATTACTGGTAATATGGGCGATGGGATCGATTAACATAGCCACCGCCGCCACATAACTAACAAACTCAACACCAGTTAAATTCTTTTGGGAAATTTGCCAACCCGCAAGGAAGAATAAAAAGATAACTCCCATCGCTTGCAAAAATCCCACCACGACGTATTGTAAAGCTTTGGTGGATTCTGATAGGTATTGAGCGCGGCGATTTTCCTCCGCTTCTTGGGCAAAAAGCTCGGTTTGATAATCTTCAGCTGCGAAAGCTTGCACCACACGAATACCGCCAAAAACTTCGGTTAATAACGAAGAAAGATTAGATATTTTCGCTTGGGCGCGACGAGCATATTGTAATAATTTTTCACCAAAAAATCCCACCAAAACTCCCAACAAAGGAGCGATAATAATGACAGCGATCGTCAATTGCCAGTTAACAATAAACATATAGGCAAAGACGACAATTAACTGTAAGGCTGAGGGGATAAAATCATGGAAAAATTTGTTAATTACTTCCCCAATGCGATCAATATCTTCCGTTAAACGATAGGATAAATCACCAGTTTTTGCTGTTTCAAAGTAATTTAAGCCGAGGGTTTGCAGATGTGCATAAACTTTTTTTCTTAATTCGAGGGCAATTTTTAAAGAAGCTTTTGCCATCAGGGAATCTTGCCCATACTGAGACATTCCCCGCAGTAAAAAAACCACTGCCCCCACCCCCGAAAGTGTCGCCAATGCTTGCACATTTCCCTCACCGATATATCTGGCCATTTGTCCGGCTAACCAAGCTAAAATCGGCCAAAATACCGTAAATCCGATCGTACAGATAAACGCCAAAATAATTGTTTGGGTTTGGGGACGGAGATAGGGAATGAGGTTCCAATAACTAGAGCGAGATTTCAAAATAATTTAGTGCCTTTAAATATGTAGGTAGGTGTTAAAAACTGTCGGCACCCCCCTTATTAAGGGGGGATTAAGGGGAGATCAAAGGCAAAATCTATCTTCTCTTCAATTATAACTACTTACTTATTAAGTATTCCTGCAAAATTAATTTGCTAGTCGAGATAGGAGACAGTTATCAGTTATCAGATTTGAGTTTTAAGTCAGCAGTATTAAATAGAAGTTTCCTGCTGTCTTTTCACTGTTTACTGTTTACTGATCACTGATTACTGTTTAGACAGTCTTGCACTTTGACCAGAGGGTTAGTCAGAGAGATAATTAACTTGGCTTAGGTACTGAAGAAAAGGGGATTAACTAACAAATTTGCTTAAGGGGTTAATCGGGGGGTAGAGACGTTTGTAGTCCACGTCCCTACGATATTTTCCAATAATACAAAGTTATTCTGGGATTAAACCGCCACCGCTTGATGAATGTAGCCTAATTCCGTCAATTTGTTCCAGACTTTGGCGACACTTTCCTCTAAAGTCTCTAAATCGGTGCGGCATTCCACTTCTGGGTTAAAAGGTGGTTCATAGGGATCATCAATTCCCGTAAAAGACTTGATTTCGCCAGCACGCGCTCTTTTATATAATCCTTTCACATCGCGGGCCTCACAGACGTTTAAGGGAGCATTCACGAAAACTTCGACAAAATTGCCGATTTTTTCCCGTACTTCCTCGCGAATCTCACGATAGGGAGAAATAGCCGAAACTAGGACAATCACACCGTGACGGGTGAGCAAATTAGACACAAAACCAATGCGACGGATATTTTCATCGCGATCCTCTTTACTAAATCCTAAACCTTTGGTGAGGTTCGTCCGTACTACATCGCCATCGAGAACCTCAATGGAATAGCCTTCAGCGATTAATTTTGCCTGTAATGCCTCGGTAATCGTGCTTTTCCCCGCACCGCTCAATCCCGTTAACCAAACCGTCACGCCGCCTTGTTTCATAGCAATCATTAATAATACTTAAATCCTGTTTAGCGTACCATATCTCAGTAATCAGTGATCAGGAGTCAGGAGTCAGGAGTCAGGAGATAGGAGATTATTTTATTTATTCTCCCTTCTCCGGTGCTCCCTGCTCCCCAATTCATAATTCATAATTCATAATTCATAATTCCCACACCCCACACCCCACTTCCCCAACCTGATTGAAACAAACAACCTGTCACCACGATCACTGATAATGTATGTTGAGTTACTGTCTTGAATTAAGGTAATGTTTAAGAAATTCCCCCCTCACACCCCGCTCATTCTTGGACTAGGTTCTGGGGTTGCGCTTTTTACTCTCACCAGTCTCTTTCTCTTTCACCCGAAAATTCTCGCTTGGCTCGATCGCAATAGTGCCTCGCTTCCTAGCCAAGATCCTAGCCGACCCTCTGCCGTGGTTGATAGCGTTTCCTTACCACAAACCGAGCGAGATGTCAAGTTAAAAGATGTTGCCGATGCCAATGCACCCTCTTTAGATCGTAGTCGCGCCCGCTATCTCCTGGCTATGGATTTATTGAGAAAATATGAAGGCGGTCCGGCTTTAAAACAATTAGAAGGCTTAGAAAAACAATATCCTGTCCTCGCTCCCCAGATTCTCCTCAAACAGGGACGCGCCCACGAATTAAGCAATGATAGTGAAAAAGCGCGAGAAATTTGGCAAAAATTAATTAAAACCTATCCCCAATCGCCCGTAGTGGCGGAAGCTTACTACTCTTTGGGCAAATACGACCCCAGTTATCATGAAAAATTGCTCAAGGAATACCCCCGACACCCGCGGACTTTGGCTTTAATTCGCCAACGTCTTCAAGAAAATCCCGATCAATTTCCCTTATGGTTGCAGTTAGCCAAGGCTAATCCTTTTGATCCTACCCTCAATCAAGCCCGCGATCGTTTGGTGAAAGACTACGCCGAGCAGTTAACTCCAGCGGATTGGGCAATGATTGGGGCGGGTTATTGGCAGTCGGGATTGTACGAAAAAGCCTATAAAGCCTACGCTAAAGCCACTCCTAGCCCCGAACAAGCCTATCGTTACGCCCGTGGGCTACAAATTGCCAAAAAACTGCCAGAAGCTCGCAGCGCTTACCAAAAATTAATTAAAACCTATCCCCAGGCCCCAGAAACCGGTTTAGGATTACTGCGACTCTCCCAAATTTCTCCTAACCGCGATGCTATAGCATATCTCGATCGCATTGTCAAGCAATTTCCCGATCGCGCTCCGGAAGCTTTGGAAGCGAAAGCCAAATTACTCAACTCAACTAATGCCCAGGCCGCTAGTCAAACATGGCAGACTTTATTAAATAAATACCCAAAATCCGACGAAGCCGCCGATTATCGCTGGTTAATGGCCCAAAGAGCCGCTAAATCCGGTGATTACGCCAAGGCGTGGCAGTGGGCGCAGCCAATTGCGGTTAATAATCCCGATAGTCAAACTGCTCCGAAAGCAGCCTTTTGGGTGGGAAAATGGGCGCAAAAACTCGGCAAAAACCAAGAAGCAAAACAAGCTTTTACCTACACTATTTCTCGTCATCCCCATTCCTATTATGCTTGGCGCTCGGCGGTTTTATTAGGTTGGGACGTGGGGGATTTTACCACTGTCCGCTCCTATAATCCTACCACCGTCAAACCCGCCACTCGTAACGATCCCCCCGCCGGTTCGGAAGCTTTCAAGGAATTATATCGAATTGGTGAAGATACGGACGCTTGGAATCTCTGGCAAGCAGAAATTGTCGATCCTTGGCATTTAACCGTTGACGAACAATTTAACCTCGGTTTATATAAACTCTCTCGCAATCAAAATTTAGAAGGAATTAACCTGATTTGGCGCTTGCGAGAAAGAGATACCCCGGAGGAAAAGAAAGCCTGGAAAGTCCTGCGACAAAATGATAAATACTGGCACGCTTTATTCCCTTTCCCCTACTACGATAGCATCCTGCAATGGTCAAAAGATAGACAATTAAATCCCCTGCTAGTGACAGCTTTAATCCGGCAAGAATCCCGCTTTGAAAAAGAAATTCGTTCTCCCGTGGGGGCAGTGGGATTAATGCAAATTATGCCCGATACGGGTAAATATATCGCAGGTAATACTGGTAATAAAAGTTATTCTTTAACTAATCCCGAAGATAACATTATGATGGGGACATGGTATCTCGATTATACCCACGGGAAATTCGCCGGAAATTCACTTTTTGCCGTGGCTAGTTATAACGCCGGACCTGGGGCAGTTTCCAAATGGAGACAGCGTTTCGATTTTAGCGATCACGATGAATTTGTCGAGAATATTCCCTTTAGAGAAACTAAGGGTTATATAGAATCGGTGTTTGGTAATTATTGGAATTATCTCCAGATTTATAACCCCGAAATTCAAGAGCAAATGAACAGAATTGCTAACCCTTCCTAGGGAATTGATGGGGATGGGTAATTAACTCATTCCCTTACTAACTTTTTTCTTGATTATGCAATCATTTAACTGGCAAACCGTCGATCGAGATTCTCCTTTTACTCGCCTAGATTTTCGGACAAAATTAACCATGATGATCGTGGTTACTCTCATCGCTTTTACCTGGGAAAGTCCCCTCGCTGGCGGTTTACTAACTCTTATTGTCGCTTTAGCTTGTCTCTGGGCGGGGGTAAAATGGTCTTATCTCCTCACCATTTTTAAATTCATGGCTCCTTTTTATCTATTCTTATTAATTACCATGGGATTTTTTAATGTGGAACAGGTAAAAACTTTAACGGGAAAACCTGAATTAACTCCCTTATTAACTGTCGGTTCTGCTCAAATGACTGTCGAGGGAACCCTCTACGGTTTAAATGTGATCTTTAAAACTCTCACCATGGTTTTAATTATTCCCCTCGCTATTTTTACCACTGATATAAATCAGATGATGGTGAGTTTAACTAAAGCCAGAATTCCCTACAAAATAGTCTTTATCTTTTCCTCTACCCTGCGCTTATTTCCTCTCCTAGTAGAAGAATCCCGATCAATTATTTCTGCTCAAAGATTACGAGGATTAGCAATAGAAAAAATGGGTTGGTTACAAAAAGGAAAAATTTACGCTTCTATCGCTGTACCTTTAATTTTAAACGCTATGGCTAAATCGCAAAAATTAGAGGTAGTTCTACAAGCTAAAGCTTTCTCTGGTGATCCCGATCGCACATTTTTACAGGAATCAATCTTAACCAATAAAGACTATTTATTAATTATTGGCTTTCTATTTTTATTGGTTTTGGCAATTATTCTCTATGTAAAATTCGGGGTGGGAAAATTTGCCTGGTTGTTTTAAAATTAATCCCTATTGTATAGCTCGATCAATCTGGGTATATAAGGCTTCTAAATCCCCGGAATTGTCTAAAACAATATCAGCTAAGGCAATTTTTTCGGCTAAAGGCATTTGATTATTAATCCGAGCGATCGCTTGTTCCCTAGTTAAGTTATTTCTAGTCATTAAGCGTTGAATTTGTTGCTCGAAACCGCAAGAAACCACCCAAATCTCTGTGACTAAATGGGTTAGTTTGGCTTCCAATAATAAAGGAACAGAAAAAACAACTATCGGGGCTTCTAACTGCTCTAAATGCCGCTTAAAACATTCTCTAACGTAGGGATGAATCTGACTTTCTAACCAGATTTTTTCCTCGGGATTATTAAAAATAATCTCTCCTAACTGTTGGCGATTAAGGGAATTATCCTCAGTTTTAACTTTTCTGCCATAACGCTGAAAAATTCTCTCTAAAATTGCCGAACCTTTTTCCACTGCTTCCCGGGCATAAATATCCGCATCAAGGACAGGAATTTTGTAGATATTTTCTAAATAATTGGAAACCGTGGATTTACCACAAGCTATTCCCCCTGTTAACCCGATAATTCTTCTTGACATAAATTATTAAATTGCTAATCTCAATTAAGGTGCGTTACGCGCTCGCTAACACACCCTAAAGTTATAAACTCTCTATCTGTTGTAAAACTCTTGCTTGTACTTGTTGATAGGCAGTTTCCACATCTCCTAAATCGCGACGAAAACGATCCTTATCGAGAATGCGCGCTTGAGCATCCTCTTGGGTTTTATCCCAGAGACGACAGGTATCGGGGCTAATTTCATCACCTAGATAAATTTTGCCCGTTTTATCAACTCCAAATTCTAACTTGAAATCGACGAGAATAATCTGGCACTTATCGAAAAATTCTTGCAGATATTGATTGATTTGCAGGGCTAAATCTCGTAACTGATTGACTTGCTCCTCGCTGGCAATATCGATCACTTTTATGCGATCGGGCGTTAACAAAGGATCGCCCAAAGCGTCATCCTTGAGGTAAAATTCTACAAGAGGAAAAGGTAAAACTTTCCCCTCCTTTAATCCCGTTTGCTTGCACAAACTCCCGGCGGCAATATTTCTGACTACTACCTCCAAGGGAATGATTTTAATCGCCTTGACGCGCATTTCCCTAGAACTAGGGCGATCAATATAATGGGTAGGTATTCCTAGGGATTCTAACCATTGAAATAGGGCAGTGGAGACAGTACAGTTAATTTCCCCTTTGCCGACAATTTGCCCGCGTTTTTGGGCATTAAAAGCCGTGGCATCGTCTTTGTAATAAGTGAGGAGAATATCAGGATCATCGGTTTGATAGAGAATTTTGGCCTTACCTTCATAGAGTTTTTCCATAGTTATCATCCTCGGCAATTGATAAACAAAAATCGATGGTTAATCAGATAGCGGCAGCAGTAAATTTTGGCGATCAACTTAGACAAAAAATTTATATCATCGGGGAGATGATTGTTGAAAAAAATAATGTATAATTGCTGCTTAAAGATAACTGTCAACATTTTGCGACCGAATCTTAACCTATAGCCAAAAAGTGTCACGATCCCCAGGGTCAACTTTTGGCGAATCGGCCCAGTTTTTACTTAAATCCCCAATGATAGCCAACAACTGATATTATCTCCCATTCCCATTACCGAAAAATCTAAAGAAATTCCGCAAAATTACCCGCCGTCGCCCTATGAATCAGAATCCTCCTAACGATGATAACCCAAATCTCCCCGATCGCCGCAAGGAGGATTTTCTCTATCCTCGCGCCCCCTACTATGGAGAATTTAAGCCGGAGAATTTGCTATTTAACGCCAATTTACAGGAATTTGCCCAAAAAGTCAGTTTTATTTGTAATCTGGAAACGGGGGGCAAAATCAGTTCTCTAGAAGCCTATCAAAAAATTAAAGCCCTCTGGAAAGACTTAAAACAGAGCAAAAAAGGCCTAGGCATTGGGGAAAATCCCTTTCAAAAAGATGATGATACCTAAAGGATAATCAGGAAAAATCTCCTCGCTTTATCAAAAATACTGGGACAGAAATATTTTCTGTCCCCATAGAATTAGATAAGCAAACGCTTAAAAATTACCATGATTTTGGATGGCACTTTCTAATTTTGCCACCACTTCCTCGACGCTAATTACTCCTAAATCGCCCGTGGCACGGGTGCGAATACTTAAACTATTAGTTTCCATTTCCTTTGCCCCCACCACTGCCATCACAGGGATTTTTTCAGTTTCAGCATTGCGAATCATTTTAGCCAAACGTTCGCCACTGGTATCGGTTTCGGCGCGAATTCCTAACAACTGCATTTTCGCTGTCACCTCTTTAGCGTAATCCAATTGAGTATCACTAACCGGTAATAATCGTATCTGGACAGGGGCTAACCAAAGAGGAAAATCGCCTGCGTATTCTTCGATTAAAATACCGATTAAACGTTCCAAAGAACCAAAAGGTGCGCGATGAATCATCACCGGACGTTTACGATTACCATCTTCGGCAACGTATTCTAATTCAAAACGTTCGGGTAAATTATAATCTACCTGTACCGTTCCTAACTGCCATTCTCTTTCGAGGGCATCTTGGAAAATAAAGTCTAATTTTGGACCATAAAAAGCCGCTTCTCCGGGGGCTTCAAAATAATCCATCCCCAAAGTTTGCACCGCTTTTCTAATCGCTGATTCTGCCTTTTCCCAAGCTTCATCGGAACCGATATACTTATCCGATTCGGGGTCACGAAAACTCAATCGCGCCTTAAAATTCTTTAATTGTAAACTCTTAAACACCGTCAAAATTAAATCAACAACGCTTAAAAATTCCTTGTCTAATTGTTCGGGAGTGACAAACAAATGGGAATCATCCACGGTAAAACCGCGAACTCTAGTTAACCCTCCCAATTCTCCCGATTGTTCGTAACGATAAACTGTCCCGAATTCCGCCAAACGCATCGGCAATTCCCGATAGGATCTCAAATCACTTTTATAGATTTGAATATGAAAAGGACAGTTCATCGGTTTAAGCACAAATCCTATTTCCTTACTAGCAGATTCCTCATCGTCTGCCATCATGGGAAACATATCTTCTTTGTACTTTTGCCAGTGACCGGAAATTTTAAACAAATCGACGCGAGCAATATGGGGAGTAACTACGGGTAAATAACCGCGTTTTAACTGTTCTTTTTTGAGAAAATCTTCTAACAAAGAACGAATTAAAGTTCCTTTGGGGGTCCATAAAGGCAACCCCGGCCCGACAGAATCAGAGAAAATAAATAAACCTAATTCTTTGCCTAATTTCCGATGGTCCCGTTTCAGTGCTTCTTGTTTGCGGCGCTTGTATTCGGCTAATTGTTGGGGATTTTCCCAAGCTGTGCCGTAAATGCGCTGTAATTGGGCTTTATTCTCATCCCCACGCCAATAAGCACCCGCTACCGTCTCTAATTCGATCGCTTTTGGGTTTAGTTCAATTGTATTATCTAGGTGCGGACCGGCGCACAAATCCCACCAAGCGTCACCAAGATGATAAAGGGTGATGGGTTCTTGAATTCCCGCCAGAATTTCCAGCTTATAGACCTCATTAATCGCTTTAATGCGCTTTTCCGCCTCTTCCCGAGAAACTTGCTCGCGAATCACCGGCAGTTTTTTATTGATAATTTTGACCATCTCTTTTTTGATGTCCTTGAGATCCTTATCGGTAAAAGGTTCCGGCACATCAAAATCGTAGTAAAATCCGGTTTCAGTCCAAGGCCCGATAGTAACTTGGGCTTTCGGGAATAATTTCTGCACCGCCATCGCCATCACATGGGAGGTGGTGTGACGAATTCGCTTGAGGTGGTCGGATTCGCTGGTTTTCGGTAGTTTAATCGGGGCTTGGTTATCCATATCTCTTGAATTTACACCTTCTCTGTTCTCTATTTTAATAGTAAAAGGAGTCTTTAGTCAGGAAAAAAATCAAGATAGATATCAATGCCATTTCCCCCCATCTCTAACCTCTAAACCCTCATCTCTATTTCCCGATGAAAAAACTAATTTTATCCTGTTTATTTTTGGGATTGGTTGCTTGTCATGCCTCGGTTAATACCACCGATAACCAAAAACCAAAGGTAATCTCCACTAGCACAATTATCGCCGATTTAACCGCACGAGTGGGCGGTGAAGAAATTGACCATCAAGACATTTTAAAACCGGGGGATGATCCTCACGTTTATGAACCAGTTCCCGCCGATAGCGTCGCTTTAGAAAAAGCTGATTTAATTCTCTATAACGGTTATAATCTCGAACCGGGGTTAATTAAAATGATCAATTCTACGGCAGTTAAAGCTAAAAAAGTGGCTGTGGGAGAAGCCATTACACCTTTACAACTGGAAAAAGAGGGGCAGAAAGTACCCGATCCCCATGTTTGGGGTTCGGCTAAAAATGGGATAATCATGGTGGAGAAAATCCGAGATCAATTGATGGAATTAAGTCCCGAAGATAAAGAGATTTTTACTGAAAATGCCGCCCAATTAATCAGGGAATTAGAAAATCTTGATCGCTGGATTACTGCTGCTATTAAAACTATCCCCCCTTCCCAAAGGCAATTAGTCACCACTCATGACGCTTTTCAGTATTATGCTCATGCCTATGGTTTAAAAGTTGCAGGAACTTTAATTGGCATTAGTACCGAAGAACAACCTAGCGCCCAAACGGTGAAAAATCTAGCCGATGCTATTAAAAATCTCCAGGTTGCTGCTATCTTTGCCGAGACCACTATTAATCCCGCTTTAATTACCACGGTAGCGGAAGAAGCGGGGGTGAAATTAGCACCACAACAATTATATTCTGATTCGATCGGCGCGGTGGGTACTAGAGGGGATAGTTATGTAAAAATGCTCAGGGAAAATACTCGCTCGATCGTGGAATCTTTAGGAGGAAAAGTACCTCAAGAAGGTCAATAGACCTCTTGTAAAAATCAAAAAATTGTCCTTAGAGTCAGGAGTTAGGAAGGCAGAAATACCGACAATCAGCAATTATCGGTGACTTTTAGATGATGACAAATGGATCAGCAGCTGCCTGTAAGCATCCCACCGAAAAGCTAATGCGCGGGGGGTTTGGGGGGTAGAACCCCCCAAAAGCTTGGATTGAGGGAAAAAATCGAAAGTAATGCCCGACTTTAGCAGAGAGTTTCCCCTTAAAAATCCCAACTTAGTAGATTTACAAAGCGGGGTTTATTTCCCAAATCCTTTACCGCGATTGACAGCAGGTAAACTGAGACAATTGTTAATCTGTTCTTTTAGGGTTTCATGATCGAGATTTTGACCGATAAGAACTAGCTGATTTTTCGGACTACCTTTCCATTCGTCATCTTCGAGAGTGAAACGTTTACCACTGAGGTGGAAAATATGACGTTTAGGACTTTCATCAAACCAGAGAATACCCTTAGCGCGGAAAACGCTTTCCGGTAACTGATTATCGAGGAAATATTGGAACTTCCGAATCGAAAAAGGTTGGTCACTAGCAAAGGAAATAGAAGTAAATCCATCCACCTCTAAATGATTGGAATGGTCGTGATGATCATGATCGTGATCGTGGTGGTGATCATGATCGCAATGGTCGTGATCGTGGTCGTGGTGATCATGGTCGTGGTGTTCTTCTTCTGTGTCGAAATATTTATCCGATTCAAATAGTCCGACGCTGAGAATTAAGGGTAAAGGAATCTGACTTTTGCTAGTACGAAGAATTCTCGCTCCTTCCTTCATGTCCCGGATTCTTATTTCTAAAGAATCCACATCCGCTTCATCCACTAGATCGGTTTTATTGAGAACAATAATATCACCGTAGGTGATTTGACTTAAGGCCGCTTGCGAGTTGAATAAATCGAGACTGAAATTGGCACAATCCACCATAGTGACAATGGAATCTAAACGGGTCATTTCCCTTAATTCCGTCCCTAAAAAGGTTAAAGCTACCGGTAAAGGATCGGCTAATCCCGTGGTTTCTACGACTAAATAATCGATTTTTTCGGGACGTTCGAGAACTTTATAAACCGCTTGAATTAAATCCTCGTTAATTGTGCAGCAAATACAGCCATTATTTAATTCTACCATGCTGTCATCACTGCTGATAATCAGTTCATTATCGATACCGATTTCACCGAATTCATTGACAAGAACAGCAGTTTTTAATCCCTGTTGATTGCTGAGAATATGATTGAGGAGAGTAGTCTTACCACTACCAAGAAACCCAGTAATAATTGTTACTGGAAGACCTTTTTTTGGCACTGACATCGTGTTAATAGCTTCTGATTCGACGGTTTGCATAATGATTTGGGGGTGAGTATTCTGTCACTAAAAAGCGATTTTTCGGGATGAGATAGCTAGTTTTTCTCGATCAAACAGTCTCCACTCGATCGCCGACTATTTTTATTGTAGATATTTTTGGACCACATCCCATCCTGTTAGGGTAACAAAAAGAAAACCCAGAAACAATAAAAGATTAGTGCCGATGTGGAGAGACCGCGCTAGAGGTGGACGAGTTGTAATGTTCAGGCCGCTAATTGCCGAAACAAAAACCAGAAAAACCACCGATAAACCCGCTATCAGGTGGGAAGAGTGGCCTAAACTGCCATAATGACCGATTGTTCCCACTAATCCGATTCCCAGCAGAATTAAGACCAAAGCAACCATGATCAGGCCGCTGAGGAGATGAAAGGGTCTTAACCATTTCGGTCGAGATTGGCCCGCGAGTCGTCGATAACCCATGTTTACCCCCGAAACCGCTAGTAAAAAATAGGCAAAGAGGGTAAATCCCATCGACCAAGCGGCAATTTTCCATAACCAGAGAAAGGAAGGGAGATTCATAGGGGGGGGATTATTGTTAGCAAGGAAAGGGACGACCGATCGTGTTAATTTAAGTTTACCGGAGAAAAATCAGCAAGTTAGGGCTAATATGTCTCATCTCACCATCGACACGGAAAATAATCAGCGTCAACCCTTTGAGTTACCCGGGGCTAAACCCCATTATAACCCCGATCGACCCGGACAAGTTAATCATATTTTTCTCGATTTAAGTATTGATATTCCCCGACAAAGTTTTCAGGGCAGCTGTCAGATTACCCTCACCCCCATTCGTCAGGGAATTAGCAGTTTAACTCTGGACGCGGTGGATTTAAATATTAATTCTGTGTTCATTGAAGGTATCAGTCAACCCTTTGACTATGATCGGTCTCTCCTGACTATTGATCTGCTACAACCCACTACCGATAAACCGATTATCCTCACGATTAACTATGAGGTTAAGCAACCACAACGGGGATTATATTTTATCGGCCCCGATGAATATTATCCCGATAAACCGATTCAAATTTGGACCCAAGGAGAAGATGAAGATTCTCGCTTTTGGTTTCCCTGTTTTGATTACCCCGGTCAATTAGCTACCTCCGAAATTCGGGTTAAAATTCCCCAACCCTATATCGCTATTTCTAACGGGGAATTAATCTCGGTGGCAACCGTTGGTGAAGACAGAATTTATCACTGGTCACAAAAGCAAATTCATCCCACCTATTTAATGACTCTTGCGGTGGGAGATTTTGCCGAATTATGCGACTCATGGAATGGTGTTCCTGTCACTTATTATGTGGAAAAAGGACGGGAAGAAGAGGGCCAAAGAAGTATGGGTAAAACTCCCCGCATGATCGAGTTTTTTAGCCAAAAGTTTGGTTATCCCTATCCCTATCCCAAATACGCGCAAGTTTGTGTAGATGATTTTATTTTTGGTGGGATGGAAAATACCTCCACCACAATTTTAACCGATCGCTGTTTAATTGATCAAAGAGCCAGCATTGATCATACTTGGACAGAAAGCTTAGTTGCCCATGAATTAGCTCATCAATGGTTCGGTGATTTAGTGGTAATTAAACACTGGTCTCACGCTTGGATTAAAGAGGGAATGGCTTCCTATTCTGAGGTTTTATGGACAGAATCGGAATACGGAAAAGCAGCTGCTAGTTATTATTTATTAGGGGAAGCAAGAAGTTATTTAGAAGAAGATACTTCCCGCTATCGTCGTCCGATTGTTACTCATGTTTATCGAGAAGCGATCGAACTTTATGATCGTCATCTCTACGAAAAAGGTGCTTGTGTTTATCACATGATCCGCTCTATTTTAGGGGAAGATTTATTCGGAAAAGCGATTCATACTTTTGTTCGGGATAATGCCCATAAAACCGTGGAAACTGTGGACTTATTACGGGCGATCGAAAAAGCGACTGGGTACAATTTATTATTCCTCTTTGATCAGTACGTTTATCGCGGTGGTCATCCCGATTATAAGGTGGCCTACAGTTGGGACAATGAGAATAATTTAGCCCAATTAACTGTCACCCAAACCCAGGACGAAAAGGAACTATTCGACTTGAAAATTCCCGTCGCTTTTGCCTATCTCAACTCTGAAGATCTTACCTACAATCTGCGGATTCACCAAAAAGAACAAACTTTCTATTTTCCCCTAGCACAAAAGCCCGATTTTGTCAAGTTTGATCGGGGTAATAATTTCCTCAAAACCGTCACTCTTGAGTATCCCATCGGTGAATTAAAAGCGCAATTACAACAGGATCCCGACCCGATTTCCCGTATCTATGCAGCGACGGCCATTGCTAAAAAAGGCGGTTTAGAAGCGATCGAAGCTTTAGGGACATCCCTAGAAAATGATCCTTTTTGGGGTGTGCGTGTGGAGGTGGCCAAACAGTTAGCAACTATCGGTTTAGATCAGGCAGTTACTGCTTTAATTAAAGGTTTAAACGATGAAAAAGCACAAGTACGTCGGGCAATTGTCGAGGGATTAAGTGAAATTAAAACCTTAGATAGTTATAACGCGCTTAAATCCCGATTAGAAGCCGGAGATGCTAGTTATTATGTGGAAGCGGCCACAGCGCGAGGATTAGGCTCTATGGCCGTGGGACAATTGCAAAATAAAGAAGGGGAAATTATTGACCTACTCAATCACATTTTACATTCAAGAAAGGGGTGGAATGAGGTAGTAAGAGCGGGCGCAATTGGGGGTTTAAGCCAGTTAAAAACCTCGCCAGCGGCTTTGGAGTCAATTTTGACCTACACGGCTTTAGGCACGCCTCAACCCCTGAGATTAGGAGCCATCCGCGCCCTAGGAGCGATTTCTTCCGGACAAACCACGGATAAATTAACCGTAATTTTGGAACGTTTAGAAACTATTGCCAAGGAAACTTTTTTCTTGACGCAAGTGGCAGTGTGTAACGCTTTAGGACAGATAGAAAATGCCAAAGCTATCGTTATTTTACAAGCTTTGAGCGATCGAACTCCCGATGGTCGC
Organism: Microcystis sp. M015S2; assembly: GCF_020245945.1. Classification (NCBI taxonomy): domain Bacteria; kingdom Bacillati; phylum Cyanobacteriota; class Cyanophyceae; order Chroococcales; family Microcystaceae; genus Microcystis; species Microcystis sp. M015S2. The sequence continues at coordinate 35,350 of NZ_JADBTX010000067.1, read as the reverse complement.
GTGCGTCGTGTAGCGGAGGAAGCAGTACAAAAAGTCCAGAAAAAATTAGGTTCCGAGAAGGCAATTCAGGAAATTCGCGAGGAATTAGAAAAAATGAAACAGGAAAATCAGGAACTTAAAAGTCGTTTGACCAAATTAGAGGCGAAAAATAGTTAGTTAACCTGAGTTATCAGTTATCAGTCAATATAAACACCGAATTTTGATTGGAACACTTTAGCGAAAAAAGCCAAAAATGAGGCCTTCAAGGTTTCAATCCCTATTTTCTACTTTGTAGTTAATTCATGAATTGTGGAACAGAAAGCGGGTTTCTGGTAAATAGCTAAATTAAAGCTCATACCATCCAAGAATTCCATCTCGAAAGTGGTTAACAGCCGTCCCTATCCAGATTTTGTTCTTTTTTTTACCAACAAAGTTCTCTAATTCATCTAGTTCTCCCACTTCTGGAATCGTTTCTGGATTATAGGAATCAGGCAGCAGTTTTCCCACTTGTTTGACCCAATCCATAATGGTTGTTCGTGAGACTCCTGTCACTCTCTCAATGCCTCGAAATCCCATGCTATTTACATACATTTTCAGACAGGTCCGCTTAACATCATCGCTATAGCCCTTGGTTTCATAGTGAAGAAAGGCACTCATGCAAAAGGCAAGAGGTGGTTAGATATGTGTAATTAATTTTGCTTAGGTACTTAGGATCGTAAATAAGACGGAAAAAATGCTTTGACAATCAGGAAACTTCTGTTTAAAAGGAAAAAAAGCTCTACTAAATCAGGCAGAGATACCGGTCGTAACGGTAATGGATGTAAAGGAAACTCCCATTGAACGCCCCCAAAAGAAACAGCAAGATTTTTTTGGTGGTAAAAGAGGTTATCATACTTTAAAATCCCAATTAGTAGCTGCTCAAAATACCGAGGAAATTATCTGTGTCTTTTGTGGGAAAGGCAGCGGTCATGATTTTAGTTTATTTAATTCCTAGAGGAGTAATTTCGGGGCTGTCAACCAGAATAACTCACACTTGCCTAGGGGATTTTGTTGATTGGGAACCTCTAGACCAATTATTCCCGCTTTTTTGACCGATAATTTTCCTTGAAACTTGCCCCAAACTAGCATTTCCGTCCAATAGCCTAAATCCGGTTCGTGGCCCACCAGTGCGAGCGCGTTTTCCTCTCGCTGATAGTCCGACTTTTGCCACCACTGCACCCAATCTTGAAGATTGCCGTTGGGTGATAGGGGATTAAATTGCTCAATTTTACGGCTTAAACCCGCTTTTTGCAAAATTTCGGCGGTTTGCACGGCACGCACCAGGGGAGAGGTCAAAATTAGGTCAAATTTCACCCCCAACTGTCCTAATCTTTGGGCAACTTTAGCAGTTTTGGCCCTACCTTCCTCGGTTAAAGGACGTTCCCTATCGTTGAGATAATCCCCCGATTGTCCTGCTAATCCATGACGCACAAAATAAAGTTTCATATCAGTGTCGGGTCGGTCTTGGTGATGATAATAAATAGCTGAGATTTAATACCTAGGTGCGAATTACCTTTTCATCGGGGTTAACTAGATGGGAAAGTTTCTGTTTAATTTGGGTGTCATACAGTTCCCACTTGAGTTTTGCGTATTCGGCATTATTATTAAAACCACCGAGAAAACCGATAGGAATTTCAAAACCTCCGGCCATATAACGACCACCACCAAAAAAGCGACCTTGGTTATCCTGTCCGAAAGCTTCCTTGAGAAATTCATCGGGATCTAGGGTAATTTTGCTGGTACGCATAGAACCAATGACTAACTCGATATCCTCATCTTCATCGTGAACGATACCATAAACTAAAGCCGTGTGAACATTTTCTTCTGTCACCAAAAAATCGGCAGCCTGGGGAATCGCATCTCGGTCATCATAACGCAAATAACCGACCCCGGCGATCGAATAATTATTTTTAATAATACGGTTTTTCAGGGCCCGTTCAATCACATCCATCACCCGTCGGGATCTGGCCGATTGCAGGACAGCGTTTAATAATTGAGCATCGTAGAAACGACTGAGATAACCAGCAGCGATAAATTCACACTCTTGCGCTTGCATTAAATTATTCGTATCCGATCGCAATCCGTGCATCAAAGCTGTGGCACACTTAACATGGACGGTATCGCTAGTATTAAAACTTATTAACCCTTTTTGGATATATTGGGTTAATATCGTCGCTGTTGCCCGGATTTGGGGACGAATATCGACAAATTCCGCCTCTAGCTCCCCTTGGCGAGTATGATGATCAATCACGACAATAATGGGAATTTTTGCCTGTTTAACCAGAGTGGTTAACTGACTATTGGTTCCCTGACCATCGACAAAAACACAACCCTGATAAACCGAAAGATCTCTATCCTTGAGGGTATGGACTCCCCAACGTTTAGCCGGTAAACCCGTTAGTTTTACCAAAGCGACATTTTCCTGATGGGAGAGAGTACCCGCATAGACTATATCACAGTGAATATCGTACTGTTCGGCGATAATTTGATAGGCCCAGGCACTAGAAAGAGCATCGGGATCTGGGAAATCCTGCATCACCACAATTTGATTTTCGCCACGATGATTTTCCAAAGTACGTCGCAGGCGATCGATCAGGGAAATAAGTAGGGTATCATTACTAACCGTGACTGGAGGAAGGGGACATACTGCCGGTGCTTCCCCTACCACTACATCGGTTTCGAGGGACTTGGCAGGAACTAGACTCAGTAATTCAGCCATCATTTTTAGAAAAGTTTGCTTAAAGGTAGATTCAGTCAGGATTTTTTGAGTTAATTAATTCTAGACGATATTCTCGCTTGATCGGTTCATCTCAAATATTAAGCTTTTCTTGCCCCTAGCTCCTTACTCTGGGGCCATAACTCTAGTCTATCGAAAGACCCCTGCCGTTTGTTCTGGGAGAGGAGTTAGGGCAATTAACCATCGCTGCCATTACTTGAGAAAATAGATACTATACCAAACCCCTTAATTTTCCCTTCAGGCTCGACCATCTACCTAATTCTTGAGTAAAATTTCATGGCCCAACTGGACAACATCGAAGCGATCGAAAAAAAGCTCTGGAAAGCGGCCGACACCCTGCGCGCTAATTCTAACTATGCCAGTAACGAGTATTTTCTGCCCGTTATGGGCTTGATTTTCCTCCGTCATGCCTACAGTCGTTTTCTCAAGGTTAAAAGGGAGGTAGAGGCGGATTTACCGAAGCGAGGGGGTAAAACACGCTCCTTAACCAAAGAAGATTTCTTGTGCAAAGGAGCGATCTATCTCCAAGAAAAAGCTCAGTTCGATTTTCTGGTGGCGCTCCCCGATAGCGTCAATCGATCGACCTCCTTAATGGAAGCAATGCTATCGATCGAGGGGGATTATCCACCTTTAGGGGGTATTTTACCGAAAACAGAATACCAAGAACTAGATAACGTGGTATTAGGGAATTTACTACGGATTTTAAACCCAGAAGAGTTAAAAAAAGCCGATGGGGATATTTTCGGGCGAATTTATGAATATTTCCTAACACAATTCGCTAATCTCAAGGCTCACGATAACGGAGAGTTTTTTACTCCCGTTTCTCTAGTATCTTTGATCGCCAATGTTTTAGAACCCGATCACGGATTGGTTTTCGATCCTGCCTGTGGTTCGGGGGGAATGTTTGTCCAGAGCGCACATTTTGTTGAGAGACAGCGCATCAATCCCCAGATGTTAACTTTTAAAGGGTTAGAGAAGAATCCGACCACAATTCGTTTAGCCAAGATGAATCTCGCGGTTCACGGTTTAGAAGGGGATATCCAAAAAGCGATCACCTACTACGAGGATCCGCTGGCATTGGCCGGGAAAGTGGATTATGTGATGGCCAATCCTCCCTTCAACGTGGACGAGGTGGATAGTAAGGTAGATGGTGATGAGCGCTTACCCTTCGGATTGCCGGGGGTTAATAAAAGTAACAAAGTTTCCAACGGTAACTATCTATGGATCAGTTACTTCTACAGCTATCTCAATGATCGAGGAAAAGCCGGTTTTGTCATGTCTTCCCAAGCGTCCAGCGCCGGGAGAGACGAAGGCAAGGTAAGACAGAAGTTAATCGAGACGGGAACGGTGGACATAATGATCGCGATCCGCTCTAACTTTTTCTATACCCGCTCCGTACCCTGCGAGTTGTGGTTTCTCAATCGAGGGAAACCCGCCGAGCTTCAAGATAAGATATTAATGATCGATGCCCGCAATATTTACCGGAAAGTAAACCGGACGATCAACGATTTTAGCCCAGAGCAGTTACAGAATATTCTCTCGATTGTCTGGCTCTATCGGAGCGAATCGAAGCGTTTTATCGATTTGGTCGTCGGTTATTGCCAGAGTATCGATCGAGAGTATCAGGGATCGATCGCTCTTTTACAAAACTATCGCGAGCATCTGGACAAGTTAACCGAGGCCCTAGAGAAATTTTATAATCTCATCGATGAAAAAGACGGAACATGGTTAGAACTCCGAACAGCATCTGAGCTTTTCAAAGATGACATGGATAAATACGCCGGTTTCGCTCCGATTTCCTATAACGCTGATGATTTAGAGACTTTACACGAGGCTGTCCGCTGTTATCACGAATACGGCGAATTTAGTCGGGATCTGGGCAAACAGGCGGATCTGGTGAATAAATTATTAGGTCGAGCGATCGAGCGTGCCGAGAAGGATCTGGGGGCAAGAGATAGTAAACTGTGGTGGAATTCCCGCGAACTCAACACCTTACGCAAAGAAGCCGATACAAACCGTCAGAATGCGATCGAACAGCTTAAATCGCTTCGTGGTTTCTACCGTCACGCTCACTGGCTATTAGAAAGGTTCCCCGATGCCAAGCTGCGGGATGTGGAAGGGTTGGTTAAAGTGGTCGATCGCGAGGAGTTACAGGCGAATGATTGGAGTTTAACCCCCGGACGCTATGTAGGCGTTTCCCCAGAGGAGGAAGATGAGGATTTCGATTTCGAGGAAACGTTACGCGAAATTCATCTGGAGTTAAATGATCTCAACTCCGAGGCGATTCGTTTAGCTGATGAAATTGCGAAGAATTTTGAAGGGTTAGGAATTTAAAAAAGAACTTGGGTATATTTCCTTAAAGGAGACCGATGGAGATAGCGATCGTGTCTAAATTAAAATACGGTGTTTATTTTCTACCCTACAATCCCGATTTAGTCCCTAGAGCCAAGGAAATGCGAAAAAATCCCACACCGACAGAAAAAAAGTTATGGGCTTTTCTCCGACAATTTCCTTTAAAAATGTGGCGACAGCGACCGATCGATCATTTTATCGTTGATTTCTATTGTCCGAAGTTGAAATTAGTGATCGAGGTGGATGGGGAGGTTCATCTTACTCCGGAGGCAATGGCTTATGATGCTAGAAGAACGAAGGTTTTAGAGGGATACGGATTAACGGTGATCCGTTTCACCAATGATGAGGTTAAATACGATTTCGAGGCGGTTTGTGAGAAAATATCGGGGTTTATCTCTTCGCTTCCCGTCTGTACGGAGGTTGATGATCCTCCTTAGTCCTCCTTGAAAGGCTATCCCCCCTAGCCCCCCTTGAAAGGCTATCCCCCCTAGCCCCCCTTTTCAAGGCTATCCCCCCTAGCCCCCCTTTTCAAGGCTATCCCCCCTAGCCCCCCTTTTCAAGGCTATCCCCCCTAGCCCCCCTTTTCAAGGGGGGAACCGGAACCGGAAGGGGAACCGGAACCGGAATCGGAGCGCGGTAGGGGTGCTGGTGGTGAGACGGGCGCTATGGCTGCGTAAGTCCCCCTTGAAAAGCTTGGTAATCCCCCCTAGCCCCCCTTTTCAAGGGGGGAACCGGAACCGGAATCGGAGCGCGGTAGGGGTGCTGGTGGTGAGACGGGCGCTATGGCTGCGTAAGTCCCCCTTGAAAAGGGGGATTTAGGGGGATAAAAAGTCCCGCTTCCCACCAGTGATTCCCAAATTTGGTAAGTTAGAAAAGGTTACATCTGCGGGCGATTTGTTTAGCTGATGAAATTGCTAAGAATTTTGAAGGGTTGGGGATTTAAACTTGTATCGATGGCGAGGTTTTAAATTATGAGATTTCCGTATTTACGCCTAGCGGATTTATGTTCGATGACCACTGGAAAACTTGATTCAAATGCGGCAATACAATATGGAGAGTATCCATTTTTTACTTGTGCTAGAGAAACCTATAAAATCAATAATTACGCATTTGACACCGAGGCCGTTTTATTAGGTGGTAATAATGCTAATGGTATTTTTCCTTTAAAATATTACCATGGGAAGTTTAACGCTTATCAAAGAACTTATATTATTGAATCTCTCGATCAAAACATTTTACTAACAAGATATTTATTCTATGCGTTAAAGCCAGCTTTATCACATTTTCAAAATGCTTCTATTGGAGCAACAACACAGTATTTAACAAAAAGTATATTAGATAATTTTAAAATTAAAGTTCCCGATCTCAATAGCCAAAAAGCAATAGTAAATATCCTCTCCAAATATGATGATTTAATCGAAAATAATCGCCGCCGCATCGAGTTATTAGAACGTTCAGCCCGCTTACTTTACAAGGAATGGTTTGTCCGTTTACGCTTCCCCGGACACGAACACACCCCGATTATCGATGGTATTCCTGAAGGGTGGGAGAAAAGGCCGCTCTCTCAAATCTGTTATGATGTGCGTGATTCGATTAAACCTCAAGATTTATCGCCTGATATGGCTTATATAGGCTTAGAACATATGCCCCGACGCTCGATCGCTTTAAGTGAATGGGGAAATGCGGAAGACTTACAAAGTAATAAATTTAAGTTTAAAAAAGATGACATTATTTTTGGAAAAATAAGACCTTACTTCCATAAAGTTGGCGTTGCTTGTATAGATGGAGTCACATCTTCAGATGCGATTGTTATTCGTTCTTATAATCCTCAAATGTATTACTATTGTCTGATGCTCGTTTCCAGTGATAGATTTATCTCTATTACTTCACAAACAGTTAAAGAAGGCTCTAAAATGCCGAGAGCAAACTGGGAATTTTTATTAAAAAATAAATTTCCAGTTCCTTCTGATGCCTTACTAAAAATTTTCGCCGATACAATTACACCGATTATCGAGCAAATTAAACTATTGGTAATCCAGATTCAAAAACTAAAACAAGCGCGTGACATACTACTTCCGAAACTTATGAATGGAGAGATCGAGGTGTAGAGGCGAAAGAGCGATCGCACCTGTAAAAATCCCTGAAAATTGGCAATATTAATAAAATAAACCACTCCCCTGCACAATCGACCCTATGACCACCGAGGATAAAGTACAACAACTCACCGCCAACTGTCTGCGAGATCAACTTGGTTGGCAGAGTGTCTATGCTTATAATCAAGAGGATTACGGTGAAAACAGCCTGCTCGGACGGCAAAATCAGAAAGAAGTTATCCTCAAACGCTACCTAAAACAGAAATTACGAGAATTTAACCCCAATCTTCCCGAAGAAGCCTATAAATCCGCCATTCTCCAAATCGAAGAAATCAACTCTAGTCAAACCCTTCTGGCCACCAATCAAGAGAAACATCAACTCTTTCTCGATGGAGTACAGGTGAGCTACCGCAACGCCAAAGGAGAGCTAATTAGACAAACCCTAAAAATCCTTGATTTTGACCAACCCATCAATAACCATTTTCTAGCGGTTCGAGAACTGTGGATACAGGGGGAAATCTACCTCCGTCGCACGGATTTGGTAGGTTTTGTTAACGGCATTCCCCTACTCTTCCTAGAAGCGAAAAACCTCAACCGGGACCTAAAAGCGGCCTACGACGAGAATTTATCGGACTATCTTGATACTATCCCCCATCTATTCGCCTATAACGCCTTTGCGATTTTAGTTAATGGCACAGATGCGAAAATAGGTAGTTTCTGCGGCAAATACGAACACTTTCATTCATGGAAACGCCTGGCCGAGAGTGACCCCGGCATTGTCGATATGGAAACCATGCTAAAAGGAGTCTGCGATAAAAATAACTTTATCGATCTGTTAGAAAATTATATCCTTTTCGATAACTCCACTGGCAAAACCTGCAAGATTATCGCCCGAAATCACCAGTTTCTAGGGGTTAACCAAGCGATCGATTCTGTGAAAAGATGGCGGGAGGGTGCGATAAAAGATAACAAACTTGGGGTTTTCTGGCATACCCAAGGCTCCGGAAAAAGCTACTCTATGGTTTTTTTCACCCGCAAAATTCGCCGTAAACTAGGCGCAAACTATACCTTTGTTATCTGTACCGATCGCGAAGATCTAGATAAACAGATCTACGATACCTTCGCTGGTTCCGGATTGACCAATAACGAGCAAGAACTCTGCCAAGCTTCCAGTAACGAACACTTGCAGAGTCTTCTGGGAGACCATAAAGCCTATATTTTCACCCTCATCCAGAAATTCAACCAAACCGTCAATCCCGACCAACCCTACAACTCCCGAAACGATATCATCATTATCAGCGACGAAGCCCACCGAACCCAGTACGGAACCCTAGCCAGCAACCTCCGGGCTGCACTTCCGGGCGCTGGTTTTATCGGTTTTACCGGCACCCCTCTAGTCAGCAACGACGAGATCACTAAACGCTATTTCGGGGATTATGTCTCCACCTACGACTTCCAGAGAGCGGTCGAGGATAAAGCCACCGTTCCCCTCTACTATGATGCAAGGGGTGATAAACTCTCGATCGCCGTCAACGACCTCAACGAACAGATCGCCGCCAAAATCGAAGAGTTAGAGATCGAAAATGTCGAGATAGAAGACCGTTTAGAAAGGGAATTAAGAAGGGATTACTATATCCTGACGGCCTCGAAGCGGTTGGATGCGCTGGCCCGTGATTTCGTTGAACATTACAGCACCGCTTGGGAAACAGGCAAAGCCATGGTGATTTGTATCGACAAGCTCACCTGTGTCAAGCTGCATCATCTGATCGATCGTTACTGGAGCGAAAAAATCCAACAACTGAAAAAAGACCTCAAAAAAATTACCGATGACCAAGAGGAAAACTATCGTCAGCGTCAGATTCAATGGATGGAAGCAACCCTGACGGCCGTGATCGTCAGCGAGGAACAGGGAGAGATCGACAAATTCCAGAAACACGGGTTAGATATTACCAGCCATCGCAGTGTGATCAAAAATGGCTTTCAACTGGCGGACGGTAAAAGAATCAGCCCAGAAAATGCCTTTAAACAAGCCGATCACCCCTTTCGGATCGCCATCGTCTGCGCCATGTGGTTGACCGGTTTCGATGTTCCCTCCCTCTCCACCCTCTACCTCGATAAACCCCTGAAAGCTCATACGCTCATGCAAGCGATCGCTCGTGCTAACCGGGTTAACGAGGGCAAAACCAACGGTTTAATCGTGGATTACTGCGGAATCCTCAGAAATCTCCGTCAAGCTCTCGCCGATCTCGCCCAAATTTCCGATCAGGGACGCGGCGAAGACCATCTTAGTCTCGACCCCACGAAACCGCAAGAAAATTTACTGGATGAATTGGCCCGATCGAGGCAGTTAAAGAATTTTTGGGGGAAAGTAACGCATCCCTAGACGCGCTCCTCGAATATAAAATACCTAGTTTTGCCTTCAATAAAGCTATTAACGACGCGAAAGAAGCGATCAATCGAAGTGATCAGGCCCGACAAAATTTTGGACTCCTCTCTCAAGAGGTCTTCCATCTTTTTAAGGCCTGTCTTAATCAGCCATCGGTTAATCACTACCGTCCGGCTCACGACACGATTAAACTTATCTATAAATGCATTCAAGGTGATCGGGAGAAAATAGACATCGGGGAAATTCTCTTGGAAATGCGATCGGTAATCGACGGGGCGATCGATGTAACCACCGAAGCGAGGGCCGATGATACGCCACTGTACAACATCAGTAAAATCAACTTCGAGCGTCTGAAACAGGAATTCGCCAATAGCGATCGTAAGAATACCACCGTCCAAACTCTCAAAAACGCCATCGAAAACCGTCTCCGAACAATGCTCGAGCAGAATCTGCAACGGACGAACTTTCAAGAGCATTACGAGCGGATCATCGCTGATTATAATTTCGAGAAGGATCGGGTGGCGATCGAACAGACCTTCGAGGCCTTATTAGAATTTATTCAGGAACTCGATCAAGAGTCCCAACGGGCGGTTAGCGAGGGATTAGACGAGGAATCCCTGGCCCTGTTCGACCTTTTAACCAAAGAGAATCTATCACCGCAAGACATTGAAAAAATTAAACAGATCGCCACGCAGCTTTTGAAAACCCTAAAACAAGAGAAACTAAAGATCGATCGTTGGCCAGATAAAGAATCCAGTCGGGCGGAGGTTAAAACTACTATTCACAACTTTTTATACAGCGATGATACTGGTTTACCCGTCGATCTCTACACGGAAGAAGAAGTGGAAGAAAAAACCGAAGAAGTCTTCCGTCACATCCGGCGAGTTTATCCGAGTCTGCCTTCGCCTTATTACAGGTCGGCTGCCTAGATTCTGGACTGTCCATATTTCGCTTTTCCGAAGTTGCTGATTTTATATCTGATAATCATCACCGTCCCTAAATATTTGCTCCGATTTTTTGTAGTAAAGTTATACTATTAAGGAAGCAAAGACGAAATTCTAGGGTTAAGCAATGGTTAGACAACTCGACGACAGCCCGAAAACCACAATCGTCTATCCCGATAGCGATGGTAAACCGATGGCCGACAATACAAGACAATTTCGCTGGATTACGACGATTAAAGCGAATTTAGACTGGTTATTTGCCAATAATGCCGATGTTTTTGTCGCCGGTGATTTACTCTGGTATCCCGTGGAGGGAGATAATAAGACTCGACAAGCACCCGATGTCATGGTAGCTTTTGGCAGACCGAAAGGGGAAAGGGGTTCCTATCAACAGTGGAAAGAGAACAATATCCCCCCGCAAGTGGTTTTTGAAATTCTCTCTCCGGGTAATACTCAAACGGAAATGACCAGAAAACTACTGTTTTATGACCGTTATGGCGTGGAAGAATACTACATTTATAATCCCGATAAAAATGATTTGGGTGGCTGTATTCGTCGGGAAAATCGGCTCGAAAGTCTGGAAAATCTCGATAATTGGGTAAGTCCTCGCTTGGGCATCCGTTTTCAATTAGCCCAACCAGAGTTACTCTTGTATTATCCCGATGGTCAACCTTTCACCAGTTACAACCAAGAACGACAACGGGCCGAAACGGAACGACAACGGGCCGAAACGGAACGACAACGGGCTGAAGTGGAACGACAACGGGCCGAAAGGTTAGCGGCAAAACTGCGGGAGTTAAATATTAATCCCGAAGAAACTTAAAAAAATTATCGATTGATGGAGTCGATCGAGATAGTCTCGATACAATGAAAGTAGATAAATATCAAGTCCACTAGCTAGAGTCGGAACGGTAAGCCCAGAAAAAATGCGATCGGGCAGGGTTGACTAAATCGACGAAGCAATCGCTAAATAGGGGTAATTTCCGTCCACTTCTCCCCAATCCTGAACGGGAGAGGCAGAACCGAAAATTTTCTATAAAATTTCGGTAAGGGTGGAAAGATCAAGTAAGTTAGCGTTAGGGCTTAATCTTCGCCACGGAAAGTAGAACTATGACAGTTTGTGAATATCGGCCAGGTTTAGAAGGAATTCCCGCCGCCCAATCGAGTATCAGCTTTGTGGATGGGCAAAAGGGAATCTTAGAGTATCGGGGCATTCGGATTGAGGAACTCGCCGAAAAAAGTACCTTCCTCGAAACCGCCTATCTCCTTATCTGGGGTGTTCTGCCCACGGGGGCGGAACTGGAAGGATTTGCCGATGAAATCCGTTATCATCGACGCATCAAGTACCGTATCGAAGACATGATGAAATGCTTCCCCGAAAAAGGCCATCCCATGGATGCGCTACAAACTTCGGCGGCGGCTTTAGGGTTATACTATGCCCGTCGGGCTTTGGATAATCCCGAATATATCCGTCAGGCAGTGGTGCGGTTATTAGCGAAAATCCCCACCATGGTGGCGGCGTTTCAATTAATTCGCAAAGGTAATCATCCCATTCAGCCCAACGATAGTCTTGATTATGCGGCCAATTTCCTCTATATGTTGACGGAAAGACGACCGACGGATTTAGCGGCGAAGGTTTTCGATGTCTGTTTGACTCTCCACGCCGAACATACCATGAATGCCTCGACTTTTTCGGCCATGGTGACGGCTTCCACTTTAACCGACCCCTACGGTGTCATCGCTTCAGCAGTGGGAACTCTCGCCGGCCCCCTCCACGGTGGGGCAAACGAGGAAGTATTGTTAATGTTAGAGGAAATCGGTTCGGTGGCTAATGTTCGTCCCTATGTGGAAAAATGTATCGCCAATAAACAAAAAGTTATGGGTTTTGGACACCGGGTATATAAAGTTAAGGATCCCCGGGCGACGATTTTACAAAATCTTGCCGAACAATTATTCGCGGAATTAGGTTCCGATGAATACTACGATATCGCCCTAGAGTTAGAACAAGCAGTGGTGGATATCTACGGCGAAAGAGGTATCTATCCTAATGTGGATTTCTATTCGGGATTGGTTTATCGGAAATTAGGCATTCCCAATGATTTATTTACCCCGATTTTTGCCATCTCCCGGGTGGCTGGTTGGTTGGCCCACTGGAAAGAACAATTAAATGCTAACCGCATTTTCCGTCCTACCCAAATCTACACCGGAGAACACGAAGTCCCCTATACACCGATCGAACAACGTTCTTAGATTTTATCTCATATTCTTGATGGAAACACGGTTTCTCGCCTTTGTCAATCTTTCCTAGGCGAGATTTTTTGTCTCATTTCCTGTTATATTGATGGGGCAAGGAAACAGTCCAGCGGCTTTCAGCTTGGTCAGTTTCGGTGTATATAGCAAGACAAGGTCTTTACTTCTAGATAGTCGGACAGAAAAATATTAAAGATTATGGTGAAATTTTGGCAGGGATTAACGGTATTTTTAATTTCTTGTTTATTGCTGATTTCCCTAACTGCTTGTGGTAATCAAGTTAGACGCAATCAAGTGGTCATATCGGTATTAAGTGACCCAAAAACCTTTAATGCTGTTTTATCGGCCGAATCCCCGAATATTTTTGGGTTAACCTACGAAGGACTATTAACAGAAAATCCCATTACTGGCAAAAAAGAACCGGTCTTAGCAGAATCTTGGACAATTTCCGATGATAATTTGAGCATTATTTTTACTATGAGAGAGGGTTTAAAATGGTCAGATGGTCAACCCTTAACCGTTGATGATGTGGTTTTTACCTATAAAGACTTATATCTAAATCCTGATATTCCCAACAACTACCGCGATAGTTTAAGAATAGGATTAAAAAAAGAATTTCCAGTTATCACTAAACTAGATAATCGCCGAATCGAATTTAAACTCCCCGAACCTTTTGCTCCTTTTTTAGATGCTGTCAGTTCACCGATTTTACCTAAACACGCTTTAGAAAAAACTATTCAGAAAAAAAGCCCCGATGGTAGGTTAGAATTTCTCTCCACTTGGGGGTTAGATACTCCTCCTGATAAAATTGTTTTTAATGGTGCTTATAAACTAAAAGAATATATCACGGGACAAAGGATTATTTTTGAGAATAACCCTTACTATTGGAAAAAAGATGACCAGGGACAACAATTACCCCATATAACTTCAGTAATTTGGGCAATTGTTGAATCTCAGGACACAACTTTACTACAATTTCGCTCGGGAAGTTTAGATTCTATTGGGGTAACTCCCGAATTTTTCTCCCTCTTAAAAACTGAAGAAGAAAGAGGAAATTTCACTATTTTTAATGGGGGACCTGCCTACGGAACCCAATTTATCGGTTTTAATCTCAACCAAGGAAAACGCGACGGAAAACCCCTAGTAGAGCCAATTAAATCCAGGTGGTTTAATAACTTAAATTTCCGTCAAGCTATTGCCTACGGCATTAATCGTCAAAGAATGATTGATGATATCTATCGAGGATTGGGAGAAGCACAAAATTCTTTTCTTTCTATCCAATCGCCTTTTTACGATAAAAACCTGAAAGGTTACAATTACAATCCCGAAAAAGCCAAAGAATTATTATTAGAGGCGGGATTTAAGTATAATAGTGATAATCTCCTAGTCGATGCCGATAATAATCCCGTTAGATTTAACCTGATTACTAATGCAGGTAACAAAATCCGGGAAGCAATTGGCGCACAAATTAAAAATGATTTAGCCGCAATAGGAATTCAAGTGGATTTTCAAGCGATCGCTTTTAGTAATTTAGTTGATAAACTAAGTAATAGTCTAGATTGGGAAGCACATATTTTAGGTTTTACCGGCGATAATGAACCCCACGCCCCCAATATTTGGTATGTAGATGGAAATCTCCACGCTTTTAACCAACAACCTCAACCCGGCAGCCCGCCGATTCAAGGCTGGCAAGCGGCGGATTGGGAGAAAAAAATCGCCGATTTATACGTCAAAGGTTCCCAAGAATTAGACTTTGAGAAGCGCAAAGTTATCTATAATGAAATTCAACAACTTCAACAGGAATACGTCCCGTTTATTTATCTAGTTAATCCCCTCGCTTTGGGGGCCGTGCGTAACTGCTTTGAAGGAATACAATTCTCCGCCTTGGGTGGTGCATTCTGGAATCTAGAAGAATTAAAGAAAACCTGTGGAGGTGTTTAATGACTCATTTTGGTTTCCTCTGTCCTACAACTTCTGGACATATTTATTCTCTCCTACCTTTAGGAAAAGAATTACAAAAACGCGGTCATAAAGTTACCTGTTTTTTAACTCTTGATGGTGAAGAAATGGTGCAAGCAGCCGGCTTAGATTTTCAGGCAATTGCACCCGACCAATATCCGAAAGGCACATCAGCCAAAAATTTAGCCGAAATTGGTCAATTACGGGGAACAGCCGCCGTCCGACGCACGGTAGAATTAGTAACTGATTCTACAGCGACCCTCTTTGAAACTATCCCTCAAGAGATGCGTCGCTTGGGAATTGATGCCCTAATTGTCGATCAAGTCTCCCCCTCAGGGGGTACAATCGCAGAAAAATTGGCTATTCCCTTTATCAGTTTTTGTTCGGCATTGGTTTTAAATCGCGATCCGCTTATTCCGCCCTTTATGACTACTTGGGACTATAATCCCTCATTTATCGGGGTTATTCGCAATAAAATTGGCTATAAACTCCTTGACTCTTTGACTCGTCCCCTGAATGAGTTAATCAACCAGCAGCGTCAAGAATGGGGGTTAATTCCCTATCAAAACATCAATCAACGCTATTCCCCCCTTGCCCAAATTAGCCAACAACCTGCCGAATTTGAGTTTCCTCGGCAAAATTTACCCGCTCACTTCCACTTTACCGGCCCCTTTCACGATTCCTCCACCAGAAAACCGATTCCTTTTCCCTACGAAAAATTAACCGGACAACCCTTGATTTATGCTTCCCTTGGTACAATTCAAACTCGCCTACAATCGACTTTTAATGCGATCGCCGAAGCCTGTGCCGATTTGCCGGTACAATTAGTTTTATCCTTGGGCAACACCGACTCTAACATTCAAATAACAACCAAAAACGCCCTAGTTGTTCCCTACGCTCCCCAATTAGAGCTTTTAACTAGAGCCTCTCTTACTATCACCCCCGCAGGCTTAAATACTACCCTAGAATCCCTTGCCCAAGCTGTACCGATGGTGGCCATTCCCATCGCTAACGACCAACCGGGGGTATCTGCTCGGATAAAATGGTCGGGGACAGGGGAAGTGATTCCGATTTCCCGTCTAGAAGTTCCCCGTTTACGAAAGGCGATTGAAAAGGTCTTATCCGTCCCCAGTTACCGAGAAAATGCCCTGAGAATGCAAAAAGCACTACAGAAGACTGGAGGAGTGAAAATGGCCGCCGATATTGTCGAAAAAGCCATTTCTACCGGCCAACCCGTCCTATCGGTATAATAACCAGGGTCTGCTAAAAAAGTTTTTCCTGGGGACAGGGTGTGACCAACTATCTGCATCATAACCGATAGTGTATGCTGCCGTTCCCTGTACACGCACTTGTTAGGCATCGGATTGGCTAGAGTGTATAAACTGGTAAAAGTCTGGTGATTTAATGAATGATTGAAGGTCTTTTACTGCCTCTATACATGAGGTTAACATCCACCCAAGCTCTTCAAGATGAGCTAATAATCGAGGGTTTTGTTCATCTAAAAAACTGATTAACTCATAATAGTCTTCTATAGAGCTAGTATCGAGTAGCGCTAAATCTTCATGAATCAACTTGTTTCGTTCCGCCACAATGTCTGAGAGAGCCTGTTTCTGAGCAGTTAAGAAATCTGAGTCACTATAGGAAACCTTAAATGACAAAGACATACCTAACTCAGAAGAGTCTAGTTGAGGTTCAGACTGACTATCATCCACTAGCACAGTGTTATGTAATTTCCCAACTAGGCGACCTAATGTGAGCTCACGAAATTTCTTATAATTGTCAACGAACCGGTTACGAGTTGATGTTGATAATCCCTCGATCTGAGTCACTGAAAGTAGATACTTTAAAGTACCTTCAATCTTTGAAAAATTAACTATATTTCTACCCAGCTTTCTTAGTGCTTCAGTGCGAACTACTTCAATATCTATCGGTTCATCCATTTCAATTTGTCTATCCCACATCTCATCAAGATAGTCTTGAAGCCAGTTTGCCAGAGCGCGGACTTCACTCTCTGGCAGTTGCTTAATAGCCGACTCAACTTCTAAGCGATTAGTCATATAACAGGTCAAATTTGAAGATTACAGCCATTTTATCGCTAATTAGGGTTTGCTGGATAAATCTAAAAACCTTTTCTGCAAACGTTAGGACAGATGAACTTCTTTCTTGCCTTTGATGTCTGTTTTTACAGATACGACTTAGCATTCGAGATTAGTCAAAAATAGTTTGACTAGAGAAAAAGAGGTGCGTTACATTTCATTAACACACCCTACCAGAGCGGCGATGAATGAACTAGAACATTGCCGCTTCATCAACTTGTTAGCTGGCTTCTGCTTAGAGTGTAAATTTGCGGAGAAATCATGCGTATAGTAACTGATTATTAATACTATCAACAGTCAACGTGTTAACTAAAATACCAACCCGTTGCACGACCTCGTAGGCAGTTTTCTGAGGGACAACAATAATTCCACAATGTTCTCTGCCTTCCTCTATGAATTGAAGATGCAATCGTTCAAAATCAACTCGGTTGTGGGTTACAAGACATCTACCTAAAGAAGCTGCAAATTCTAATTGTTCGCTGTCAGTTTTGCCTAAAGTTGACTGCTCAGGAACAGTGGTGACATCTAAACCACGAGAACGCAGAAGTCTTGCAACTAACGCCGACATATCTTCGTCCATGTAAAGCGAAGCAAATATGCTCATAGCTTACCCAAAGCTGTCTTTACAGAAGGATGCACCAACTCATCGGGGACTTGGTTACGTTCAATGTACTCGTTAATTTCTGCTTGATGATCCAAATAAAAACTCAAGGCATCGAACACTTGTGCTAAGGTCAAATGAGGTAAATGAGTTGGAATTTCCTCTGGCATCACACCTAATCGCCACAGACCTACGATTGCGCGAATAGATGTGCGAGTGCCTTCAATAATTGGCTCTCCACCTAAAATCTCATTGTTTCTGGTGACATAACGTGAAAGAGTGATAATCGTCATGGAATTAGGTCTCTTAGGGAAATCGCTAATTCTATTTTAGTCAGGGACAGACATGACTTGATCATGGCATCTAGTGGCTAGAGGAATGGCTCTTCTAGGTTCTGTGTGATAAGTTTAACTTACATAGGATCGATCTTTCCTTTGTGTCCTTTGTGTCTTTGTGGTTCGTTCCACCCCCTCGCTAGGAGGAATGTATCTTAGAATACATTTTACCCACCAAACCCGGGAGAGCCGAGGAATCCTAGGCTAGATGTTTTTTCGGCAACCTAACCTAAGACTGGCTCTAATAGTTTGACTAGAGAAAAAAGAGGTGCGTTACATTTCATTAACGCACCCTACCAGATCTATAAATGAGGTTAGCATCCACCCAAGCTCTTCAAGATGAGCTAATAATCGAGGGTTTTGTTCATCTAAAAGACTGATTAACTTGTAATATTCTTCTATAGAGCTAGTATCGAGTGGCGCTAAATATTCATGAATCAACTTGTTTCGTTCCAGCACAATGTCTGAGAGATCCTGTTTCTGAGCATTCAAGAAATCTGAGTCACTATAGGTAACCTTAAATAGTTGAGGTTTAGACTGACTATCATCCCCTAGCACAGCGTTATGTAATTTCCCAACTAGCATACCTAATGTGTGCTTACGAAATCTCTCATAATTGTCAACGAACTGGTTACGAGTTGATGTTGATAATCCGTCGATATGAGTCACTGAAAGTAGATACTTTAAAATACCTTCAATCTTTGAAAAATTAACTATATTTCTACCCAGCTTTCTTAGTGCTTCAGTTCTAACTACTTCAATATCTATCGGTTCATCCATTTCAATTTGTCTATCCCACATCTCATCAAGATAGTCTTGAAGCCAGTTTGCCAGAGCGCGGACTTCACTCTCTGGCAGTTGCTTAATAGCCGACTCAACTTCTAAACGATTAGTCATATAACAGGTCAAATTTGAAGATACACACCCATTTTATCGCTAATTAGGGTTTGCTGACTAAATTTCGAGTTGCTCGATTAAATCGCGCATGATTTTGGCCGAATTATGTAACTGTTGGGTTTCTCTGGGACTAAGAGCAAGATTCAGAGTTTTTATCACTCCTTTCTCGTTAACCACCGAGGGAATACTTAAACACACATCTTTGAGACCGTATTGACCATCGAGGAGAGTGCTAATAGTGAGAATTCTTTCTTGGGAACGTAAAATCGCTTTCACGATATCCGTGGTAGCTAAACCGATCGCATAGCTAGTATAACCCTTGCGTTTGATAATTTCATAGGCGGCGTTTTTAACTTGCAGAAAAATTTCTGTTAAGCTTTCTTGGTCGGCCGCGCTTAAATCCTGCCAATCTCCTTCTAATAACCTTGCTCCTCCGATATTAGCCGAACTCCAGACCGCAAGCTCACTATCCCCGTGTTCACCGATAATATAAGCGTGGACGTTACGCGCATCTACATGGAGTTGGGTGGATAAAAGAGAGCGTAAACGGGCAGAATCTAGCACTGTACCCGAACCAATCACCCTAGAAGGCGGAAAATTGGTGATTTTCAGGGTAACATAGGTCATGATATCAACGGGATTACTCACCACCAAAATCAAAGCACTGGGGCAGTAAACAGCCACATCCGCAAGAATACGGCGAAAAATCGCCACATTTCGTTCAAGGAGATGTAATCGGGTTTCTCCCTCTTTTTGGGCAGCCCCAGCAGTAATAATCACCACATCGGCATTTTGTCCCACATCGGCCACGGTTCCCATTTTCAAGTCTGTGGGTTCAATAAAAGGCATTCCGTGCCTTAAATCCATCACTTCCCCTTCGACTTTATCCGTGGCGATATCTTGCAGAATTAATTCATCAAAACAGTCTTGAATTAACATCGAGTAAGCGCAGGCCATCCCCACCTGACCAACACCGATAATTACCCCCTTGCGAGGACGCAGCGGCGCGGGTTTTTCAGCGTAGGGATTGGGAGTAAATATTTTATCTAGCATAGATTTTTGCAGTTATTGGCTCGGTAAGCCCATTTTAAAGGGAAATGGTTAATATCAGGTAAAAGGAGACTATCAAGAGATTTTGAGGACGTTATCGGCAATTTTTTTCTGGTCAGTGGTCGGACAAATTTCTTGTCTTTGATTCCCTGACCCCTAGTTTAAGAGAATTGAGGGCCGCTGACAGCTTCAGGCTATATCCTAAAATTAGGGATAAAGTGACAGTAGGAGGCGAACCGATGATCTATCACATCACTACAGAAAGAGGTTGGCAAATAGCTCGTGAAATGGGGGAATATCGGGCTTATTCCCTAAAAAATGAGGGATTTATCCATTGCTCCACCTTAGAACAAATTCCGAAAGTTGTGGACGCTTTTTATCAAAATCAGCCAGATTTGCTGGTTTTAGCCATTTCTCTCGAACAATTGCAGTCCCCGGTCAAATGGGAGCAGCCCCAACATCCTAACCCAGAAAATGCCACTTTAGAGCTAGAAAAAGAGACCTTTCCCCATATTTACGGTGCTATCAACCTAGAATCGGTGGTTTTTGTCAAACCCTTACAGGATTTGATCAATTCCTAGAACTAAATCATCTAACTCTTGGTAATCGGGGAGAGTAGTATCGATGCTCAACCCGCGCCGAATCACGAGGCGATCCCACTGTGGTCGCGATAATAGCTCGCTAAAGTATCGCGCCTTGAAAATTAACAAATTTGCCTCTAGACCCGTCTTAATGCGCCCTAAATGGGGCAATCCGAGCAGATTTGCTGGGGTGAGGGTGACACTATTTACCCAGTCAGCGTAGGGAGTGTCGAGGTGAGCAATTCGTACCGCTTGGGTAAAGACTTCTAAACCATCGTGATCCCCAAAACCATAAAAGGGATCGCGACAGTTATCACTGGCAAAAGCAACCGGAATTCCCGCTTTTTTCATCTCTTTTATCTTAGTTGTTCCGCGCCAAAAGGGGGTTTTTTCCTCTTGACGATCCTGTAGGTAGAGATTGCACATCGGCAAGCTAACGATAGCAATGCCCGCATTTTTGACTAAATTTAGGGTTTCTTGGATTATTTCAGGGGATTGTACCGCTAAACTGCAACAGTGACCACAGATAATTTGTCCAGAAAATTGCTTTTTGATAGCAGTACGCGCGATCGCTGCTAAACAGGTAGAATCGGAATCGCCGTTTTCATCCAGATGAAAATCGAGATTTAAACCCCTTTCTTGGGCTAATTTGAAGGTAATATCAATTTGTGCCTGTAAATCTGGATTTGTGTAGGCTACTCCCCCTAATATGCCCCCAAATTCGGCTATTTTATCGGCTAAGGCCGCTCCTTCGGAGGTTTGATAGTAGTCAAGGGAAACTAGAGAAACCGCTTGCAGGGTGATTTTACCGGCCCATTGTCGTTGCAATTCTGCCAAAGCAGTTAAGCTAATCTGTGCCTGTTGACCAAAAGAGTCGATATGAGTGCGAATAGCGGCGGTTCCGTGGGCATAACTGCATTTAACGCCGAATTCCATGCGACGATACACATCCTCTAAGTGCCACTCCCGTCGGGAATCCTCTAGGGCCATTTTTAAGGCGCTGTCAAAAGTGCCATCATGGTTAGGACAACGCTGCCAACTATGACCTTTATCGAGATGGGTGTGCATATCGATAAAACAAGGAAAAATAATCTTTTTTTTGAGGTCAATAACGGGAATATTATCTTCGGGGGGGATGGTTGAGGTGATGCGATTAATGTTACCGTCATTAATTTCCAGATTAACTAAGGTTAATCCCTCGGCGGTTTGGGGAGAGAAACTCTCATTTTCTAGCAGGTAAACGGGAATATGAGCATTTTTGAGCCAGTAGCGCTCGCTTGAGGGAATCATAAGACCTCTGGTAAAAATCAAAAATTGTTGTTAGGGTTAGGAGTCGGTCGTCAGGCGCTAGGAGTTAGGAGTCGGTCGTCAGGAGAATTAAGAATGAATAATAATCAATTATGCGGTATTAAGTAAGGAGTGTTAAATGGCATTAACAGTGCTATCTTTTCCCTGTTTACTGATCACTGATTAATGATCACTGATTACTGATTACTGATCACTGTTTACTGATAAACCGGTAGGCGTGGCTTTAATTCCCAGCCATAAACTGCTAAAAATTCCTTTAATTTATCGGGGTGTAAATGGAGGTAATCGGGATTAACTTCATCGATAAGGCCAATACCGCCTAAATCCCGCGCTCCTGCCGCTAAACAATCCAAGAGAAAAAGAGGATCGGGTACTAAATTCGGGGGAATTTGAATGACAATATCTGAGGGCAGAATTTCCCTGGCTTGCCTAACCAGATCGGGTAACTTTTGCAGATCAAAAGGATTATTTTGCCACTGTTCTCTTTTGCCAGGATTATAGGGTTGTAGGATCACTTCTTGAATATGTCCCCAACGTTGATGAATAGCGGCAATAGTTTCTAAGGTTACTAAGCGATCGCATTCTGTTTCACCAATTCCTAATAATAACCCCGTGGTAAAAGGAATTCCTAATTCTCCCGCCCATTGTAACTGTTCTAAGCGCAGGGACGGCACTTTACTGGGAGCCTGACGATGGACGGTATCTAATAAAGTCACCGTCATTTGTTCTAACATTATGCCCATAGATAGATTGACATTTTTCAGGTTTTCCATCTCGGCAAAAGTTAAAATACCTGCATTGGTATGGGGATAAAAACCCATATTTAAAGCCAATGCTGCTAAATTATAAATATGCCGAAACCATGACTCTCGATTGGCTGCTAAAGGATGAACTTCGCCGCTAAGAATTAAAATTTCCGTAATTTCCGAACCCTGCAAAGCAGTTAAAATCTCTTTGGCCTTGTCTAGACTTAACCAGCCATCAGTGCCTAAATCCCTGCGAAAATTACAATAACTGCAACGATTGAAACACTCGTAGGTAGGTACAAGGGTATGAGAGGGACTATAGGTGACAATTCTTGACATTTTTTTCAGAATTGGAGTTCATTACGAGCATTCAAGGGCGATAAAATTTGCTATCGTGGGAAGAATTGCTGTTTTATTCACCTAAAAACGCTCTCCCTTTTCGCTTCCTCCTATGATTTTCGATCCTGCCAGTCTTCCCTCCCATCGTCAAACGATTCGTCCGATTAGCGCCACGGCCCTGCACGGAATTGTATTTCAAGATAACAAATTAATCGCTATCGACGCAAAAAACGGCTATTTATACCAAATTGCCCTCGATACTGGTCATACAACTGTACTTAATTCCCATCGCTGGCAAGAATTCGTCGGGACGACGGGATTGGCAATCGATGATCAAAATAACCTCTGGTTTACCACTCGCGAAAATCTCTACTGCTGCACTCTCGAAGATTTTACCCCGAAATTTTTTACCCGTCTTCCCTACACCGCTAACGGAGTCGCCGTAACTGGTAACACAATTTATGTCACTTGTCAACGTTCTGGACAAATCTTTATATTTGATCGCCAATCGGGACAGGAAATTACTCGTTTGTACGCGCCTGGTATCGGCATCGAAAATATCACCATTCGCGGGGAAGAACTTTGGTTAACGGATACCCTAGAACAAACGGTTTACTGTCTTGATCGCGCCACGGGAGAACAGCTTTTTAGCATGATAACTCCTTTTGAATCGCCGACGGGATTAGCATTTTATCGCGATGCTAACAGTGGCAAGGATATCCTATATGTAGCCTATGCTTTCCAAGAACCCTGTATCCGCGATAATCCCAATTCCGAACAGGTTCACGAACTTAGCTATCGTCCGCGTACTTTTGTCCATCCTCTATATTTTCACTACGATCCCGCTAAAAAATACGCCCTTTCTAACGGTTATCTGATTGAATTATCCTACGTCGAGGAATTGGAACCTCTATATAATATCGAACTAAAAGATGTGGAATGGCGCATCGCTTTACCCCTAGAAACACCGCGGCAAAAAATTCGCAGCGTCGAAGCGGTGGGATTGCCTTTTATTGAAGAAATTCAAGACGGGCAGCGGGTGGCAGTATTTAAGTTCGAGCAAATAACCGGCAAACAACGTCATATTTTTGGGTGGAAAGTAGTATTAGAAGTGTGGGGAATTAAATACCAAATTACTCCCCAAGACTGCGAAGATTTACCCCCCTTACCCGCCGATTTTCCCGATCGCTATTTGATCGATAATGATGATCTGGCCATGAATACAGAAATTATCCTCAATGCTGCCGAAGAAGCGATCGGTCGGGAAACCAATCTCCTCCGAAAAGTTTATAGTATTCGTAACTACGTCTATGATCAGCTTTCCTACGGCATCAAACCCAACATCGACACCCCCGATATTGCCCTGCGGCGCGGAGTGGGTTCCTGTGGCGAATATGTGGGTTTATTATTGGCTTTGTGTCGTCTCAATGGTATTGCCTGTCGTACGGTAGGACGTTATAAATGCCCACCCCATCCCCTCGAACGTAATTTACCCCTCGAACCGGATTACAATCACGTCTGGATGGAATTTTATCTCCCCTCTATCGGTTGGGTTCCCATGGAGTCCAATCCCGATGATATCTTTGAAGGCGGTCCCTATCCCAATCGTTTCTTTATGGGTTTAGCTTGGTATCACACGGAAATTGCCAAAGATATCCCCTTTGAACGAATGCTCAGTGAAGGACAACCGGTGTTAAAAACCCAAGTTCCCATCGGCGATTTAGCGATTAATCACGTTCAATTCATCATTCTTGAGGAATTAGCCCCAAAAGACTAGAATTCTGAGCCATCATCTAGGATGCCCATTTCTCTATCTCTGGCTTCTTTGAGTTCTTTGACCATTTGCAAACCCGCACCCACACAGAAGCCCAAGGCTGCCCCGGCACCGGTCAAATAACGTCCATAGATGATTTGATAGTTATAGGGATTTTTATAGTTGACTTGGCTGGGATTGCGTTCAATGCGGCTAATGCCATAACCGATACCAGCACCAACTAAAGCCGTAACTAGGCCTGAAAATAGAACTAGACGAAAGTTCATGATCTTATCTCCCGATGGACTCTGACTTTAGATTATCGCTGAAAGTTAGTCAATGGCAAGCGATCGCAATAATTCGTTATCAAGTGAACCCAATCACCAACAAAACTGGAACTGTGGCTAGGAAAAGAATCTGATTCATCCAATCGTCAAAAAACCAATTTTTCAATATAGGTAGTTATTGGTAAAAGTTAAGGTGATTTATCTATTACCAGACTTTTTTTACTCCTGTAGGTAAACCAACTCGCATAAAAAATCTAGCGAAAGATTGAGATAAATGTTCACGATAGGGAGGACGTAAACGAAGTCGAGGTTGCTGTTTATTTTGCAAGAAGGATTCCAAAAAAGTCCTCGGCAAAGTGTACACATCATGAAAATCAACTATCCGATGAGTTAATTTTAGTTCGCCAATTTCCCCTTCGTTGAGCATAGAAAGATTCCATATATAACCATTTTTAATATCATCACAATATCTCCCCCACGCCTTGGCCGTAGGATTTTGTTTCATATTGTTCATCGTCTGTTCCCAATATTCTTGATATTGACTGAGAGCAAGGTGAGGGCAAAGGATGACATTGTTGACTTTCTTGTTTTCTAAGTCGCAGCCTTGGGTGATAACAACCAGATCAATCTCAGCCACTTCCAATAAGGATCGAAGTGTTTCAATTTCTGTTTGATTGCTTACCTCAACAGATTTAGAAGCCCAACGAACCACAGGACAATTAAGAATAATATCCCCTTGGGTTAACTCAACATTTGCATCTACCGCCTCATACCAAAGGTCATTAGTTATCATCTTCGAGTCGATAATTATCAATTACAACACAAGGTTTCCAAGTGGATTTTTCCTGAGATTTAATGTTTACTTCTTCGGAAAATAAGATTTTCGGTTGATGGGAAACTACAAAAACTCCCCGACAATCCAGTTCATCATCATCATCTTCTGCTGCGTCTATCCGGCAAGATTCTGATGATAAAACTGTAGGTAATTTTACCACTTCTATTAGAGGTGGTTGTTCGTAGGAGGGTAATTTTTTACTGTCTGTTTCCACTTTCACGTTAACTGCCTCGTTGACTAAGTTGGGCGATTAATTAGGTTATACCTCAATATCTAGGCTAACTCAAGGCGGTGGGCTGATTTGCTCACACTTTACATTGCCTAAAATGGTAGCGCTTCCCACCAATGGGGACGTTTTCCCGCTTACCAGCTAAATTGAGAATATCAGGGGCATTTATGCCTAAAGGGAGAGAAAATGTATTAGGCTAAAACTAAACTATTTTGGCAAGATTTCTTTGAAGACCTCCTCAGCCTACTTATTGGTTTTCCACGGTAGTCGCGATCCGCGTCCAGCCATGGCGGTGACGCAATTAGCAGCCTTAGTTCAGGAAAAAATCAGTCAACCTGCCGAAAGATTGGCGAGTAAATCGGAGTTTAGCCCATCTCTAGCGGTTCTAGAAGCAGATAATCGGGTATTAGTAGGGACTGCCGCCCTAGAATTAGTGATAACACCTCTCCATCAACAAATAGAAGCTTTTGCCCAACAAGCACAAAGCCAAGGATGTAACCGGTTGCAGATTATCCCCCTGTTTCTCCTGTCGGGGGTTCACGTTAAAGAAGATATTCCCGCGGCTGTGGCTAAAGTGCAATCGCCGATTAAGCTAGAGTTAAAGCCCCATTTAGGCAGTTATCAGGGCATAAAATCGCTGTTATCCCGACAATTTGCTGATTTAAGCCCCCAAGACCGCATTTTACTGTCCCACGGTAGTCGTCGCCCCGGAGGTAATCGGGAAGTGGAAAATCTAGCGGCGTTTTCTGGAGCAATTACAGCTTATTGGTCGATAGAACCGAGTTTATCCCAACAAATCGAGAGTTTAATCGCTCAAGGTAGCCAAACAATTGCTATACTGCCCTATTTCCTCTTTGCTGGTGGAATTACCGCCGCGATCGAAGCCCAAGTTTTTGAACTATCACAAAACCATCCAAATGTCAATATATCTTTAGGTAAATCTTTGGGAGCGACGGGGGAATTAGCCGAGATTATTGTTGAGGAAGGGTGTGGATGAAACGGGCAGCGATCGCTATGGGCAGTAATTTAGGAGATTCAGCGACAATTTTAGGGCAAGCTTTAGGGGAATTAGAGCGAGTCAAAGGAATTAAACTAGAAGCTCATTCCCAATGGTATCAAACCACAGCCGTCGGTCCGCCTCAGCCCGATTATCTCAACGGTTGCGCCATTGTGCAAGTGGATTTATCGCCCCTAGATTTACTGCATAAATTATTAGAAATCGAGCAGTTATTCGGGAGAGTCCGACGAGAAAGATGGGGACCGCGTACCCTCGATTTAGACTTAATATTTTATGATGACCTGATCTTAGAAACGCCCGAATTACAGATACCCCATCCCCGCTGCCGAGAACGGGCCTTCGTGCTGCTTCCCCTGGCAGAAATTGCCCCCGATTGGCGAGATCCCGTAACGGGAAAAACTATCCTTCAGCTATTGGGCCAATTGGGATTGGCGGAGTAGGATGTTAGATGTTAGGGTTTTAGGGTTTTAGGGTTTTCGTTGAAATTCCCCCATCTCTCCTACTCCCCACACCCCCACGTCCCCATCTCCCCAGATAACCTCATCTCAGTTACCGCCCCGAAACTCTACAATAAAGGCAGCAGCATCAATAAACAGTAAAAAAATCAACCGTGACCAAGACCCCATCGCTCGAGGAAACTCATTACAATCAGGCTAAAGCTAGTTTACAACAGGCTTTAACTTGGTATGCCAGTTTTCGCCGCCATTGGAATTATCCCCCCGATCCCCAACTTCAGGCCGCCGTTAAACAGGATTTGCAGTCCCTAAAATCGGCCTTGGATAAACTGGATGAAACGGTGATTCGGGTGGCAGCCTTCGGGTTAGTCAGTCGCGGTAAATCCTCGGTGGTAAACGCTTTAGTCGGTCAAAAAGTCCTGACAACTGGCCCCCTGCACGGGGTGACACGCTGGCCGCGATCGGTGCGTTGGACACCAGCCACGGGTAAAATTCAGATAGAATTAATCGATACCCCCGGATTGGATGAGATTGAAGGGGAAGCGCGGGCGAATATGGCCAGAGAAGTCGCTAAAAGTGCCGATTTAATTTTATTTATCGTCGCGGGGGATATTACCCGGACTGAATACGAGGCCTTAGGAGAATTGCGCGGGGCGAAAAAACCGATCATTTTGGTGTTTAATAAGATTGACCTCTATCCAGAAGCCGATCGCCGCCAGATTTTTCAGCAGTTACAGAGATTAGGAACCAATCGGAACGAAAAAACGTTAGAAGATTTGTTAACTAGCGATGAGATAGTTATGGTAGCCGCCGAACCGCAACCGATTCCCGTCCGGGTGGAATACCCCGATGGGCGCGTGGTGACTGAGTGGGAAACCCCTCCCCCCCAAATTGAGGAGCTGCAAGATAAACTCTTAACGATTTTAAATCGGGAAGGGCGATCGCTGCTGGCCTTAAATGCTTTAGTGCAAGGGCAAGAAGCGGAGGAAAATATCGCTAGAAAAACCCTGGAACTCCGGGACAGTCAAGCGGAGGAAATTATCTGGCAATACGCGAAATATAAGGCTTTAGCGATTGCGGCCAATCCGATCGCTATTTTAGACCTACTAGGGGCTTCAATCGTCGATTTGACTCTAGTTCGGGCTTTAGCTCGTTTGTACGGCTTGCCGATTACCAGTCACCAAGCTGGTCAACTCTGGCGGACGCTACTTTTGAGTAGTGGGGGGTTGCTGGTGGGGGAAATCCTCGGCAGTGTGATTATCGGTTTGGGCAAAACGGCGGCGGCGGCGGCCAGTATTTTTGAAAATCCCACCTCTTTAACCCTCTACGGTAGCACCGCTCTCCTACAGGGGGCAATTGCTGCTTATGGAACCTATATCATCGGAAAAGCCGCTAAAATCTATCTAGAACGCGGTTGCAGTTGGGGGGCATCCGGACCGAGTACGGTGATCAATCAAATTCTCGCTCAAGTTCATCCGCAAACTATTTTATATCGTTTACGTCTAGAACTAGAGCAGTGATTTTAAAGGAAAAAGTAGAAAGGAAAAAGGAAAAAAGGCAACAGTTATCAATTAAATATTTCCTCCTGATGACCGACTCCTAATTTTAGAAACTTAATTTTTGACAACGACAACTAGCTAGAAATATTGAGAGAAAATCATGTCTGCTGCCCATAAGTCCTATATTCCCATTCCCGTTTCTCGCCAAAAAAGCCAAGCGAGTCAACGCCGTCCCCAGTCACCAGTAAATCAGGCGACCCCAACGGCTAAACCGGCGACTAAATCGGTGGCGAGAGTTCCCGTGGCCCCGACACAAAAACAATTAGCCTCGCGTCAATTACGTTCCCTTTGCCTCCTAGAAAGAATAGTGGCCGTGATTACTTTTTGTCTGTTGGGTTCGACTCTGGGAATATATGCTTGGACGGTATATATTCCCAAGGTTTGGGACAAAGAATTTGGTAAACTGGAAACACTGCAACGTCACGAGCGCCATCTTTTGGCCACCAATGAAACCCTTAAACATCAACTAGCTCAACAAGCAGAAAAACCCGAAACGGGATTGACTCATCCCCAACCCTTCCAAACTATCTTTTTACAGCGTAAATCTGCCCCGAACCTGAAACCTGCCCCCGCTTCTCAACCCCAATCTACCGTCAATTCTCGACCGAGAAGTGCCTATTAACAGTTATCAGTTATCAGTTATCAGTGGGGAAGTTAACAGTTATCAGATGTGAGTTTTTAAGTGTGCAGTATTAAATAGAAGTTTCCTACTGTCTTGTTACTGTTTACTGATTACTGATTACTGATTACTGATTACTGCTCACTGATTACTGCTCACTGATAACTGAAAGATACTTCTCATGACTGACACAAAAAGACCCAAATTTAGAGGTAAAAAAACTCGATCGCCCTCTGGCAGGATCCGGGACAGAAAGTCCTATTTAAACGCCAAAAAACAGCAACAACAGTTAAAAAAATTGCCTTTGAGTAACGGGCGATTGCTGGCGGTGTGGTTGATTTTAGTCATGGGTATTTTGGGGTTAGCTTGGCGATTGTACCAATTACAAATAGTCCAAGCACAGGAATTGCAAAAAAGAGCCAGACAACAGCAAACTACCAGTATTAGACCCTATATTCCCCGACGGGCGATCGTCGATAGTAATGGTAATGTTTTGGCGACCGATCGCTTGATTTATACTCTTTATGTACACCCAAAACTGTTTGCTATTCCGCCGGCAGAAGTGGCTGATAAATTAGCTCCTTTATTAAATATTCCCACTAATCAACTGATTCAAAAATTTAAAGAAAAAGAAACAGGAATTCGTTTAGCCAATCAATTAACCGAATCCGTGGCTAGGGGATTAAAACAATTATCTCTTGACGGTGTAGAATTAGAGGAAAAATACGCTCGTTATTATCCCCAAGACGATGTGGCAGCCGACGTGATTGGCTATGTAGATAAAGAACATCGTGGCCAAGCAGGATTAGAAAGAGGTTCCAGTCAGTTATTAGAAAGAGATCCTTTTTCTGTCAATACAAGACGCATGGGAGACGGGCGAATTTTACCAGCTTTTGTTCCCGATGGTATCTTTCAATTTGATGAATTACAGTTAGAAGTAACCCTCGATTTAAAACTACAAAGAGCCGCTAGGACGGCCCTACGAGAACAGCTAAAAAAATTTAATGCTAAACGGGGAGCCGTCATCGTCATGGACTCCCTTGATGGTTCTCTTTTAGCCCTAGTTTGTGAGCCAACTTTTAACCCCAACGAATACTATAAAGCCAATGTGGCTCTATTTAAAAATTGGACCGTAGCCGATCAGTACGAACCGGGGTCAACTTTTAAACCAATTATTATCGCCCTGGCCATGGAAGCAGGGGCAATTAAAGCTAATACAGTAGTCAATGATCCGGGGGCAATTACTGTCGGTCCCTGGACGATTAAAAATGCCTCTAAACAGGGTTATGGGGCGCTAGATATGGCCAGAGTTCTGCAAACCTCTAGTAACGTGGCCATGGTGCAAATTGCCCAAAAAATGGGGCGAGTTGATTTCTATAAAAGTTTATTAGGATTGGAAATAAATCAAAGGGTTGGCGTAGATTTACCCGGAGAAGTGGCAGGATATCTCAAACCCGAACCAGAATTTCTGGATAATGCCATTGAATCGGCCACCGCTTCCTTTGGTCAAGGTTTATCCCTGACTCCTTTAAAGTTAGTACAATTGCACGGTGCGCTGGCCAATGGTGGCACCTTGGTAACTCCCCATGTGATCAAAGGATTAGCCGACGACCGCGGCCGTTTGCACTGGCAGCCCGATTATCCCAGCAAAAAAGTCTTTTCTCCCACCGTGGCCCGGCAAGTGGTGGAAATGATGGAAACCGTCGTCAGCAAGGGGACGGGGGTAGCGGCCCAAATCCCCGGTTATCGCATCGGAGGCAAAACGGGAACCGCACAAAAAGCTAGTCCGACGGGGGGTTATCTACCTAACGCCAAAATTACCAGTTTTGTCGCGATTTTACCGATCGAATCGCCCCGTTATGTGGTTTTGGTGGTGGTGGATGAACCCAAGGGTGCCAATACTTTTGGCTCCACTGTTGCCGCTCCAGTGGCAAAAACGGTGATGAATACGCTCATTTCCCTCAAAGGTATCCCCCCCACCTCCAAGGTCGTTCCGGAGGGTTCTCCGACCAATAAACCCCCGCGGCACGATTAATTTAAGGGTTGAGGAGAAAAGCCGCTAAATTGTCCCGTAACTCCCATTCTACACCGGGTTTAATTAGCCAAAAAAGTGCCAGAAACAAACGTTGAGAAATCAAAATAGGGACTCACAACCCTTGCGCTTTCGCTCTTCGATCTCGAAGGGTTCCGCTTCCAGACGTGCGAGGTCATTTATTCTGACTTCCCCTGCCGACGACCAGCTACTGACTCCTAACCCCACCAACAAACTTTTTCAGCAAACCCTATTTAGTCAATTTTTTGAAGATAAGGGAATCGAGGAATTATTGGGAGAAGAAATAAAAACCGATTATATCATCATTGATATAATCGGGAGAGTCATGGATGAATTCAGAATTTTTGAATGATAGCTTCATAAAGTAAAAAAGCGACTGTCGTATCACATTCTAGTCACATCTAACTTATAAGTTTTTGGGGATGTCTATTGATTGACCATAGAAATACTTAAAAATACTAATAGATTGAACGTTTAGGCTCCACACCCAAGGGATTATACTAGAAACAGGCCATAGTGGTCTGTCAAGAATAATGTTCCGAGAACTCGAAAGCATATTTGATGGGACAGCCCTTCAACCCGATGTTCCCTTGTTCCCTTAAATCTAGCGGCGGGTACGAGGGTACGGATTCTTGTCGAGAGCGTATTGCCCAATGAAGTCAAACCGCCTAAAATGTTTCTTAAAACTGCCCGGTTTCTAAAATAGGGTGAGCTTGATTAGTCGGGGAAAATTGACCAATATTTGTATGGGGAGTTACCAACTAATGCTTACTTCTCTTAATCGCATTTTCTCGCCTATAGTATCTGGCGTTTTGCTAACCATAATTATCTCCGGTTGTCAAGGTGCAAATGTATTAACTTCGGCGAATAATTCCCAGACAAATCAATGGCAAAAAGTGACCGTAATCGAGGGTTTAGAGCATCCCTGGTCGATGGTTTGGCTACCTAAGGGGGAAATCCTGATCACAGAGCGCCCCGGTCGTTTAAGAGTGGTTAGAGAGGGCAAATTAGACCCAAAAGCCATCGCTGGAGTTCCCGAAGTTTTTGCCGTCGGACAAGGAGGATTGCTGGATGTGGCAATTCATCCCCAATTTGCCCAAAATCGCTGGATTTATCTAACTTATGCCCACGGAGACCAGGAGGCTAATCGTACCCGCGTCGCTCGTGCGGTTTATGATGGTGCAAGCTTGCGAGATGTGCGGGTTATTTTTGAAGTTTCCCAGGCAAAAACCGGCTCTCAACACTTCGGTTCGCGGTTATTATGGCTACCGGATGGCACTTTATTGGTGGCGATTGGGGACGGGGGCAATCCTCCCCTACAATTAGCGGGGGATTTAATTAGAAAACAGGCCCAAAATCTGCAAAGTCATTTAGGTAAAATTATCCGCATCAATGACGATGGTTCCACACCGAAAGATAATCCTTTTGCGGGTTCTAAAATTTGGAGTTATGGTCATCGGAACATTCAAGGAATCAGCTTTGATCCGATGACTAAAAGAGTCTGGGCAACAGAACACGGAGCGAAAGGAGGGGATGAATTAAATTTAATTGAAAAAGGTAAAAATTATGGTTGGCCATTGGTTTCTGCTAGTCAAGAGTACGGCACTAATACCCCAGTTTCCAGCGAAGAATCTCGCCCAGGTCTGATCGATCCGAAAACAATTTGGACACCTGCGATCGCTCCTTCGGGATTGGTCTTTTATACCGGTAATCGTTTTCCTAATTGGCAGGGAAATTTATTCGCCGGTGGTTTAGTTTCCAGGGATATTCGTCGTCTGGAAGTGGATAAATTGGGTGAAATTATCAGTCAAGAAGCGATTCCCATCGGTCAGAGGGTGCGGGATGTGCGTCAAAGTCCCGACGGATTTTTATACCTGCTCACCGATGAAGGTAACGGTCAATTAATTCGCCTTGAACCGCCATCTAATTTGTAAAAGTTCACAGAAATTATTATCGAAACCCTGAATATTTTTTAGTGAATTCTAGTATAGTTATGTTTGTACGGGAGCAAGCACTCGATTTATGAAGAAAATTTTACAATTAGTGGGACTAGGTTGCATATTGCCCATGTTCCTCGCTAGTGCAAGTTTAGCGGAAACAGTGGTGGAAAAAGTGGCTCGCACGGGATTTTTGACCGTAGGGACCCGTTTTGATGCGATTCCCTACTCCTACATCAATGATAAGGGGGAATTGGTCGGCTATTCTATGGATGTGTTAGAACGAATTAGAAAACGATTGGAAACTCGTCTCGGTCGTCCCGTCACCCTGCAAATGGTGGAAGCGAACCAAACCGGAGAGAAAATTAACCTCATTCGTAGCGGGGACATCGATATCGCTTGTAGTACGGCTTTTACTTGGGAAAGGGCGAAAGTTGTCGATTTTTCCATCAGTTACAGCATTTCTGGGATTAGGATTTTAGCCAAAAAAGGTAGCAATCTCTCCACTCCTCAATCCCTAATCGGTAAACGCATCGCCCTGGTTCCCACTTCTGCGGCCGTCGATGTGATTAAATTAGTACAACCGCAAGCGACAATTGTTACCACCTACAGCACCGTAGAAGAAGCGATCAAAGCTTTAAAAACTGGTAAAATCGACGCAATAGCGGGGGATAGCATCTCTTTAGCGGGAACAATCCTCAGAGATAACCCTCAAGCTTACGAAATCGTCCCTGAAGAAGCTTTAGCTAATTTTGGCATTGCTTGTATGGTTCCCGAAAATAACTCTACTTTTTTGGATGATGTCAACTATGCCATTGTTAAAATGATGCAGGATTACATCACCAATGATACGGCTACCGTTAGTCAAATTGATCGCTGGTTCGGTAGTCAAGGCATGGTTCCCATCCCCCCAGAATTATTAAAGGGGTTTTTTGCCTTCAAAGTTATCGAACACGCCCAAATTAATCCCCAAGAAGCCAAATAGGAGCATAAATTCAGGTGAATATCAGTAATAAAACCGGTTTAGTCGGCTTTCTTCTCGCTTTATCTGCTTTCGGTCTGACTAGCACCGCTCAGGCCGCCTCAGACGAGGGTAATCCCATTGAAGCGCGTTTAAGTCGTCTGTCCAGCGCTGTACGCGAACGAGTTAACCAACTGCCGGAAGGTACTGCCGATCCTAGTTTACAAGCTTTAGGCTGGGGAGATGGTGGCAATCGCGGTTGGGGGAATAGTCGTGCCGGTGGTTGGGTAGATGGTCGCGGTGGTAGTTTCGTTAATGCGCGGCCCTGGGGCAATGGTTGGTCTGACCGTGGTGGTTTCTTTAATTCCCGACCGCGCTGGGGTAATGGTGGCGGTTTCTTAAATCGTTGGTAAGTTAAGGTTGGGTGAGGGGATAACTTTATCCTCGTCCCAACCCCGGTTTTATGATGAAATCTAGGGTGATTATTTTAAGGCAGAAAGACTCCATCAAGACGAAAAGAAAGTTGTTTGACTTCCACTGAGTCAAAGCGGTAGTTATTGGCTTCGTTGATGGGGAGTTGAATTAATTCAAAGAAGATAGAGGGGAAAGATTGAAAGAGTTGATAAAAAATCGTGTCAGTTTTCATGCTCTTATTTTACAAGGTGAGCGCATTTTTTATGTCCCGTTTTGTATAGCTCTAACCTGTTCAACCTCTAATTCTAAGGCGGATGCGACTTGCTCAACGCTTAACCCTAGGGCCAACAAACGAGGGACTGCCTCTAGTGCCTTGTTTAGTCTGCCTTCCTCGCGACCTTCCTGACGCGCTTCCTCGCGCACATCTTGAAAATACTGAGTTTGTTTTAATTCATCTAAACTAAACATAGTTTCTATCTCCCGACGATTGAGAAGCGGTAACTTATAAACGAGAATCGTCTCTATTAATTGTAAGAGT
>NZ_JADBTX010000066.1:0-26342 GCF_020245945.1 Microcystis sp. M015S2 | reverse complement strand
TATTGTTACTTTCACCATCATTTAAAATTTCATTTAATAAATTATTATCATTCGTTTCTTTCCAATATAAAACCAATTCGTTGGCGATGATGTTTGCCTTTTTTCGCAAACCATCACTCAGTAGTTTCTTGTATAAAAGATATTTTTCCATGACTTTATAGGCTAACTATTGATTATACAGAAACTTTCTGTCTAACAGTCCTCAGAGTAACGATAGGTGGAAACTTTCGGAATTTTTGGGTTAGAAGTATGTTGTCTTGGCATCTTGTCTGTTGATTTAGCATAAAGGGTAACGAAGAGCCACAAAAATATTATAACAAAGCTTGTTGGGTTTTGTTACCTCGACCTAAACGACAAGATCAGCAATCGCACTCCTTATCCCCAAAAAGCGATCGCCAGTGACGTTCCTATCCCAAGCAATGGCAGTTTTAAAGTTTAATCAAGAAGATAACGGCGATCACACTACGTTCTTCGGCATCCCACTGACAGCTGCAATCAATGTGCATGGTGCGTTCCCCACAAGCGATCTCTGGAGTAGCAGGACTTGCATTAGGGAACGCACCCTACGGCGATAGCGATCGCACTGCATCGACGGACAGGGATCGAAACCCGGCCTCAAAAGCGGAACGGGTTGATGGATCAATCTCGACACGAAAGATGCGAAGAATCATGGCTGGTTGGCGAACGCCCATGTTGACCGAGCCCCCGCCAACACGGCTTCCATTTCGAAACGGACCGTCGGGGGCTTCGGTCCAACATTTTGTTATCCGGATCACAGTCCAAGCGGGTGGTCTGATAGCCATTCACGATATCTCGCGGCTAATTCATTGCGAGTCTCTGCGTCGGGACAAATCAAGTCACCGCCTCCATCGTATGGATGATACGCCCATCGACCGTCTTCTGCAACAAAGACGACTTCACGAACAATATCATCAGCTACCAGCCTAAGGATCGGATGTGCTGCACCGGTCGACCATCGGAAAGTCGAGCGAAAGACATGATAGTACCATGCTTCTTCAATCTGCACGGACCGCCAAGGTTCTGCATTTGGGTCGAGCGTATCAAGTTCAGTATAGGAACGCTCTGGAGATGGAGTCGCCGAGTACCCAGCGGTAAGCAAGTGAAGCAAATCACCGTCGGCAGCGAAGGTGCTAACTATTGCATCGTGACGCTTCAGTATTTCGCAGTACTCTTGGTCCGATTCTGCGTAACGCTTCGATTCAGGTAGAGAATGAAACCGAACCCATCGTGGTCCACATGTGATTCGAAGGTCATGCGCGATTGGCGGTGCGTCGTTCGTCAACGCTCGCCATGCGTTGTCGATGGTCTGCATCATGTCTTTCGGATAACTACATATTATACAGAAACTTTCTGTCTAACACTCTCCAGAGTAACGATAGGTGGAAACTTTCGGCATATTCCCCCATTTTACTGCAATCGCCGGAACTTTTCCCCATATCATACCCAAGAGCATATTAGCCAGATTAAACAACCTCTTTTAAGTGGATTCCTAACAACAAGCTCAAATAAAATCGACGTTTCGGGAAGTGTAGCACTAAGTCTTCAATCCACCCGACAATTACCTAATTTTCGGGAAAAAAGTGCCTAAATTTTGCCACCGGCTGGCACTTTTTGAGGACAAAAAGTCTAAAAGTATTCTCCAACAATGTTTTTAGCTCTATTCAGCCGACCCTATTTATTGGTGTACTTGCAAATGAAGGACATAATGACCTAAAATCAAGTTATCTGACCATAATTCGTACTCTAGACGCAAATATTCGGGGAAATTATTCCCCTCTAATTGGAGACTACGGGTATAGTTGCGGACGCGAAAAGCGTAACCCGGTTGAGAACTTTCGGCATTTAACCAGAAGCGACTGACACCAAAAACCCCTTGTTCCCAAAAATGACGATAGGCGAATCTTCCCTGGCCCTGCATGGTCATAATTACCCGATTGGCCGAAATTTCTAGCCAAATTAATTTATTTTGATTATTTTTGGGTTTAAGTGTCTCTATTTCTGCGAGAGCGACTGGGGGTTGATTGAGGAGAAGATGAAACCGGTGGCGATCCTTTTGGTAGAGGGTAGCGGCAGTGTCTAAAGAGGAGAGGATGGGTAGATCTGTCGAGAGCAGACAGAAGGAAACGGGACGGCGGTGATGGGCAAGCATAGACTAGACTTAATGGTGTCCTTATCTCCACAATAGTTGATTCTCTGCCCACCGCTACCAGCACCGGAAATTTTTTTGAGAAAAAATCCAGAAAGCACTTGCATTATTGAGGGACTTATGATTATAATTATTAATTGTGAGTAGCCTTCCTCGGTAGCTCAGTGGTAGAGCGGTCGGCTGTTAACCGATTGGTCGTAGGTTCGAATCCCACCCGGGGAGTTAATCAGAAATAGAAGCGGCAATAAAAAACTATTGCCGCTTTTTGCTCTTACTAGAGAATTTCTGCGATCGCATTTTCTGGGCCGACTAGGGAAATGTAAGGATTTTGAAAATATTTACTGGCTACCGATCGCGCTTGTTCGGGAGTAATCTGATTAATAGAATCCAGGAAAGTGCGATCGAATTCAATCCCCAAACCTAAGCTTTCATACCAACCGTATAATTGAGCGATTTCGGCGTTAGTTTGTTTACCGAGAGCATATTGACCCAATAACTTATTTTTAGCTGACTGTAACTCCTCCTCACTCAAAGTTACTTTATATAACCTTTCTGCTTCCTGACGCAATCCCGACAGGGCCATGGCTGTGTTTTGGGGTGCAGTTCCCATATAAATGACAAATTGGGAAGAATCGAGACGGGTGGGATAAAAAGCGGAAACATCGTAGGCTAATCCCCGTTTTTCTCGCAATTCCACGAATAAACGACTAGATAACCCATTCCCCAGATAGGTACTCAATAATTTTAAAACGGGATAATCATCCTCTTGTACAGAAGACCCGGGGTATCCTAACATAACGATCGCCTGTTGACTAGCTTGGACGGTAGTTAAACAGGTAGGCTGAAAATCAAAAGCGGCCGGGGGTAAACTAGATAAAGGAAGATCGGGAATTGACCAACTGCCAAAAATTTCCGTCACTGCTTTTACTGCTTCCTCTAGGGTAATACGACCAGAAAGACTAATCACCAGGTTATCGGGACGGAAAAAGCGACTATGATAGGCCTGCATATCCTCCCGTTGCAATTGAGAAACCGTTGCCTCCGTACCCAATAAAGACATACCATAGGGATGATCGGGGTACATAGCTGCGCGTAATTGATTAAAAGCGACATTAAAAGGCTGTTCCAATTGAGAGCGAATGCTTTGACGGGTGAGATTTTTCTCTAATTCGATTTCTGGAGGGGGAAAACTGGGAAAACGAATAATTTCCGCCGCTAGACGCAATATATCTAAAAAATCCTTGGTAACGGTCTTTAAACTAACCACAAAATAATCGGTCCCCGTGTCCGCACTTAAACCGGCCCCCGTGGACTCAACGCGATCAGCAATTTCTAGGGAAGATAACTTTTCTGTACCTTTGGTGAGCAGCACGGCTAAAAGACGAAATAAACCCGCTTTTTCGGTTTTTTCCCACCGAGTACCCGCATTTTTGAGAAAAATCCTCCCTGCAACCAACTCCACGGCCGTATTTTCCACCACTAAAAGAGTGATGCCATTTTCTAAGGTTAAGCGGTGAATGGGGGAAGCGGACATCGTTTATTCACAGGGTTGCATTATTGTAATAGCATATCGCTCCGGGGAGAGATACTGACGAGCGAGACGCTGTAGATCTGACGGTTGCAAACTTTGGATAACTTGGGGATAGATCGTTGCTAGGTCGGCAGCTCTCAGGGTTTGATAATATCCATAAAGTCCCGCTAATTGGCCCGGGGTTTCTGTGGAGAAAATATAATCGTTAGCTAATAACTGTTGAGTGCGGTGTAATTCTGCGGGGGTGACGGGATCATCGTGCAGAGATTGAAGATGTTCACAGATAATGCCTTCAATTGTCTCGATTTGTGAGCTAGATAGCCAAGCGCCGATGGTAAAGAGACTGGAATCTCGTTGCAGGGAAAAATTACTGTTAATATCGAGGACGATTTGCGCTTCTTCCCGCAGCTGTCGCACTAACCGCGAACAGCGTCCCCCGGCAAGAATTACCGAAATCAAGTCTAATCCAAAGGCATCTTCTAGGCGATCGCATCCTGGTCCCATCCATCCCATCAAGAGGCGACAATGTTCTAAGTGGGGTAAATATACTTGGGAACGACGAATTTCGATCAGGGGGGGTTCGGCAGCTACTAGATGGGAGGGGGATTCCGAGGGGACGGGAAATTCCCGAAAAGATTGCCGGATAATTTCTAAAGCGGCTTGGGGTTCAATTCCCCCGATAATCGCCACACACATATTTTCCGGTTGATAATAGGTGCGATGGAAACAGCGCATTTGATTGGGGGTTAATTGCTCTAAACAGGGTTGATCCCCTAGAATAGAGCGTCCGTAGGGATGGTTTTGATAGATACTTCCGCAGAGGGTTTGGTAGGCAATCCAATCGGGATCATCATAACAGGCCCGTAATTCTTCTAAAACTACATCTTTTTCCCGATAGAATTCCTCATCGTCAATCTCAGCATGGAGGAGAATTTCGGCGAGATGGGGTAAGGTATGTTCAATTTGATCCACACTGGTGGTGAGATAGAAGTGTGCGTAATCGTGACTGGTGGCAGCGTTGGTCATGCCGCCACAATTTTCGATTAAATAGTCAAAGAGTCCAGGGGGAAGTTTTTTCGTCCCCTTAAAGATCATGTGTTCAAGAAAATGGGCCATACCTAACCATGGGTCGGGTTCAGCGATCGCACCTGCTTTCACCCACACATCTACTACCACCACAGGAGTCACGGGTAAGTACTGATGAATTACGGTTAAGCCGTGATCTAATTGCCATACCTGAGCGGGAAAAGAACTCGTTTGACACTGTGCTATCGACTTGATCAATGTCCGTTAACCAGATTTTTTGTTAAATTCTATACCTAGGTTATCTTATTCTCTTGTCTGTTTAACCATTAAAAAACTTTTGTCATGATTTCTAGATAATTCTCCCGAATATCAGCCTTATCAGTGATCAGATGTGAGTTTTAGATTCACTGATTACTGTTTACCGATCCCTGATTACTGATTACTGATTACTGTTCACTGTTCACTGAAAATACTTCCCACTAACTAAATGACTGAGCAAGATACTGACTGGATAGGGTTGATGATCGGCAATTCTCGGCTACATTGGGGATATTTTCGCGGTCAAACCCTGTTAGCTTGTCTTGATACTCCTCACCTGAACGAACCCCTAAGTGATGAATTTTTGCAACAAATTTTCCCTAAACTCTTGACAAATAAGTGTAACTGTGAATTGGTTGTCGCTTCTGTGGTTCCTAGCCAAAGAGAATTATGGGCAAATTATGGCAATTTACGGATAATTACTTTAAAAGATATTCCTTTACTGGATTTATATCCAACATTCGGCATTGATCGAGCTTTAGCTGTCTTAGGTGCCGGAAAAAAATACGGATTTCCCTGTTTAGTCATCGATGGGGGAACAGCCTTAACTTTTACGGGAGTGGATGGGGATAAAAAGCTAGTGGGGGGAGCAATTTTACCCGGGTTAAAGCTGCAATTAGCCAGTTTAAGGGAACGGACGGCAGCCTTACCAGAGGTGTCCTTACCGGAAAGATTACCCCAGATCTGGGCAAAAGAAACAGCAGAAGGGATAAGAAGTGGGATAATTTATACAATTTTGGCGGGAATAGAAAAATTCACTCTGGAATGGTTAAATTTATATCCAGAGAGCAGGATAATTTTAACAGGGGGAGATGGGGACTTAATTAGGGATTACTGGCAAGAAAAGGCCATTAAATCGCTCCTAGTGGATAAGACGATCATTTTTGAGGGAATTGCCGCAGTTATTAGAGGTAATCTCCTCCTGTTTAATTGACAAAGGCGAACATATCTAGTAAAGTCGGGGAAAGTTTTCTCAACTTGGGAAATTTCTGAACAACTAGGCAAAAAATTCAGGATATAGTTATGGCGATAGTTCTAGTAACCGGTTCTGCTGGTTTAATCGGTTCCGAATCAGTCAGATTTTTTTGTGACAAGGGTTATACCGTCGTTGGAATTGATAATAATATGCGTCAGGTATTTTTTGGCGAAGACGCTTCAACGGAGTGGAATCGAGCCAAATTATCGCAAGATTACGGGGATAAATACATTCACCATGCTGTAGATATTCGCGATCATGAAGCTATTTCAGCTATCTTTAAAACCTATAGTCATGATATATCCTTAATTATCCATACGGCGGCGCAACCTTCCCACGATTGGGCAGCTAAGGATCCCTATATGGATTTTAGTGTCAATGCTAACGGAACTTTAGTATTATTAGAAAATACTCGTCAACACTGTCCCCAAGCAGTATTTATTTTCTGTTCCACTAATAAAGTTTACGGGGATAGACCGAATGAATTGCCTTTAGTAGAAAAAGAATTACGTTGGGAAATCTCGGAAAATCATCCTTATTTTGCTCAAGGTATTGACGAGTTGATGAGTATTGATGCTTGTAAACATTCTTTGTTCGGTGCGTCGAAAGTGGCAGCGGATGTGTTAGTACAGGAATACGGGCGTTATTTTGAGATGAAAACTGCCTCTTTTCGTGGCGGTTGTTTAACCGGTCCAAGTCATTCAGGAACGCAATTACACGGTTTTTTATCCTACTTAATGAAATGTACGATGATCGGCAAAGAATACAGTATTTATGGGTATAAGGGTAAGCAGGTACGCGATAACATTCATAGTTACGATCTCGTCAATGCTTTTTATCATTTTTATCAGACCCCGCGAGTAGCAGAAGTTTATAATATCGGTGGTAGTCGCTTTAGTAATTGTTCCATGTTAGAAGCTATTCAAGAATGTGAAGCGATTGCGGATAAAAAGTTAAACTGGCAGTATGTAGAGACTAATCGTATTGGTGATCATATCTGGTGGATTTCTGATGTGAGTAAGTTTAAAAATCATTATCCTGATTGGCAGTTAACCTACACAGTAACAGATATTCTCAAAGAGATTTTTAGTCAAAACGTTAGCCGTTGGACTTAGGGTAAATCAAGAATTATTCTGGTCAATTTTTATCATCTGCTAGTTTTCCCTCGTTACCAAAGTGATTTTTAGCAAAATATACTGCTAGTAATTGAGGGACTCTGTTAATTAGTTAACCAGAGGACATTAATAATGTTATTAATCGCAATATTGACCTAGAAAAACTAAACCAGATCATGTTTTAAGAGACTATTATGTTAACTAAAATCTACAACAATAAAATTTTCCGATTTCTCATTGCTGGGGGAGTGGCATTTCTAATCAACTTATTCTTAATTTATTGGTTCATTGATGACTTGGGATTCAATACCCCATTTCTGAAAAATGTTGCCAACGTTATCTCTATAGAAATATCTTTAATTGCTAGTTTCTTTATCTATAGAATCTGGGTGTGGACTGGGGGAGATTGGACAATTAGAGATGTGATTTTGATACAACTTCCTCTCTATCATCTCTCGGCAGGTTTAGCAGTTTTACTGCGAGTTTTTTTGATATTTCCCTTCTTAAACTGGTTAGGAATTAGCCCCGGAGTTAACACAATGATTGGGGTTTTAGTGGGGGCTAGTATTAATTATGTCGCCAGTGATAGCCTAGTTTTTAAACCCAAGAATAAGACTAATGAGACAGAAATGTACTATCCCGAAGGATTAGCACCAGCTTTTGAGATGGACGGTTACTCTCACCCACGTCAGTCAAGTGATAACCATGGGTTAAAAACCCTATCAATAGTTATTCCTGCTTACAACGAAGAAGATTGCATCGAAAGCACTACTCACTTAATATCTGAACGTTTAGAAGAGGATAAAATTGATTATGAAATCCTAGTGGTTAATGACAATAGCAAAGATAACACCGAAGCAGTTCTGCAAAAAATCAACCAAGAAAATCCTCGGATTCGCTACATCAATAACTATTATCCCAACGGTTTTGGTTTTGCGGTGCGCTGTGGGTTAGAAAATTTTAGCGGGGATGCAGTGGCAGTAGTAATGGCAGATAATTCCGACTCTCCCGATAACATGGTGGACTATTATTATAAACTCCAAGAAGGCTACGATTGCGTTTTTGGTTCTCGTTTTATCAAAGGAGGAAAAGTTATTGATTATCCCAGGCACAAGTTATTCGTCAATCGTTTGGCTAATCTATTCATTCAAGTTTTATTTGGGCTAAAATTTAATGATACCACTAACGCCTTTAAAATCTATCGGAAGGAGGTTATCGAAGGAATCTCACCTCTACTATCTCACCATTTTAACTTAACAGTAGAGATGCCCTTAAAAGCGATCGTGCGAGGATATTCCTACACGACAATTCCCATCACTTGGCGCAATCGTACCACGGGGATTTCCAAGTTAAAACTCAAGGAAATGGGCAGTCGTTATTTATTTATAGTTCTCTCTATCTGGTTAGAAAAACACCTTTCTAGAGGCGACTATAAGCGCAAACAGAAAAAGAATCAAGTGGCTAGATAATTACTTATCTAGAGGAGTATTTTTGATGACTAGACAAGTGTTAATTACTGGTGGTGCGGGTTTTGTGGGCAGTTCTTTAGGTTTGGGATTAGCCCAACGTTATCCCGACTGGAAAATCACCGCTTTAGATAACTTAAAACGTCGCGGTTCTGAATTAAATATTCCCCGTCTTAAACAAGCGGGAATTGAGTTTGTTCATGGAGATGTCAGAAATGCGGAAGACTTAGAGGCATCCGCTTTGCCAGTGGATTTAATCCTAGAATGTTCGGCAGAACCTTCCGTTTTAGCCGGTTATACTTCCCCCGGCTATGTCTTGCAAACTAACTTAATTGGAACGATTAACTGTTTAGAATTAGCTAGACAAACCCAAGCTGATTTTATTTTTCTCTCCACCAGCAGAGTTTATCCCATCGCCTATCTTAATCAGTTAAACTATACAGAAAAAGATACTCGTTTTCAGTTATCTGAACAGCAAGATTTACCCGGGGTTTCTGCTTTTGGTATCAGTGAACGGTTTCCCTTAGATTTGCCCCGTTCTCTCTACGGTTCCACTAAGTTAGCATCGG
This sequence comes from Microcystis sp. M015S2, assembly GCF_020245945.1. Taxonomy (NCBI): domain Bacteria; kingdom Bacillati; phylum Cyanobacteriota; class Cyanophyceae; order Chroococcales; family Microcystaceae; genus Microcystis; species Microcystis sp. M015S2. The sequence goes on along the minus strand of NZ_JADBTX010000066.1, from coordinate 17,174 downwards.
AACTGATTATTAATGAATATGGGGATGCCTACGGATTAAGAACTTTAATTAATCGCTGTGGAGTTTTAACTGGTCCTTGGCAAATGGGAAAAGTTGATCAGGGAGTTTTTGCCCTTTGGGTAGCTAATCATTACTTTCAGAAGTCCTTAAAATATATCGGTTATGGGGGTACAGGGAAACAGGTTAGAGATTTTCTTCATGTAGCTGATTTACTCGATTTAATCGATATTCAGATTGCTAATTTAGAACAATTCAAAGGGCAGACTTTTAATGTGGGGGGTGGGCAAGATTTTTCCTTGTCTCTTTATGAAACCACAAAACTATGTCAAGAAATCACGGGCAATAATATAATGATTGAGGCAATTCCCGAAAATCGCACCGGAGATATGCCAATTTTTATCACTGATTTTCGCAAAATCAGTTCTATAACTGGATGGCAACCCCAGCGAGATGGTAGCAAATTAATCCAAGATATTTTTGATTGGATTCACACCTATGAAAAGGAATTAAAAGGTATTTTTTAACTGAACAATTATGCAGAAAAAATCTCTCAAATCACCCGTAGTCGTCAAGGGAATACTAATTATCATTACCGCCTACTTTTTTCTGGCAAATTTGCCTATTATTGATTGGTTAAAAATTGGTTTATAGCGCTTTTCACGTTACTGAGGTATCGACAAGTTTTGCCAACAAGGGGTTTAAGCCCCTTGCCCATACCTCATTCTGATGAAAACTGCTATAGATGCTTCTTGGGCTTTTGCCATTAGCGATGCCACTTATAAACAGTTTTGCTTAAGTCGGGGTAATTTTAATTCAGAATCCCATCGCCTCCGAAAATCTAAAGCGATAATTTTGCCAATCGCTTGATCAAAGATTTGATGAGATTCTGTCCCCCTACCTGTTAACTAACCTAATTAGAAGTGCGTTGTTCTCTTGAACAGGCTTTCAATCCAATTACTAATAATACTATAAAGGACAATGTAGTAATCAGAAAACCCGGCCAGGGAGTTGCTATAAGATCTCTGGCAAAGACAAGGTTTTTCTCGTTTTTTAGACTCAAATTGTCATCCCAAATAAAGGGATGCCCTATTCCCAGAAAAACTAAGTGAATTCCACGGGAAATCAAGAATTCGCCCGTAAGCATCAGCAAGAACAGTTGGCGGAACTTAACACCTAGATCATAAAAGTATTCACTGGCAACTAACAAGAGGAGAAACACTATGGGAGTCATGCTCTCACCAACTAGACCGCCAGTGTTAAAGCCTTGTTGCAGCAGGCAACCACCTAAAAACCCAAAGACGATTACTGACAAAAAGAGTGAATTTGGCAATATAGACTGCAATGAACTTTTCCTGAAATATCGTCTAACTCCTTCGAATAAGAGCAGGCAAGTTATGGTTATGTTCAAGGCACCGGGCAGAACATTATAATAAAATCTCAGCCATGGATTGCCAATCTGTCCTATGATTGGGCTATCTGGATTAAAACCGATCAAGGCCTTACCTAGGGGAATAGGCACAATTGTACTGGTTATATTGCCAATGGCATTCATCACTCTTTCGATGGTAGTCATCGTGCCTGTGGTGTTAGATAAGGCCCGCAAGAATTCTGGCAAGCCATATTCGCTTATGCCCCACAATATCCAGGGTAGTAACGTCACAAATGCTATCGATAGGGGAGCCAATAATTGCCGTAATACGTTAACAAAATTGTGGCGGTTTATCCAGATATTGTCGGCAACCATAGCGGCTACATAAAAAAGGGTTGATGGGTGACTAAGCATCGCTAATCCAGAGCTTAAACCCCAACCAATAGCAGATTGAGAGAACAAAGTCCTCTTAGAATTTTTTCTCAGGTCGAGATAAAAATAGATGGCGGTAATTACATACAAGGAAGCAAGTATCTTCGGCCAGGGATAAATGCTGGTGCTATTCATATGACCATTGAAAGCCACTAGGATAACTGCTATTGTTACCTGGTAGGGGCGCAATAGCAACGGAATCATTGCTAATAAAAAAACTTCTGGCAATATTGAGCTTAATTGATAGATACTAAATTGATTTCCCAAAAGGCCAAGATAGTAGCTCGAAAAAAGATTGAACAAAGGCGTGCGAGATGAGATGATGTAACGGTTAAAATAAATAGTATCAGTTGCCTGTTGTCCTAGGTAGACTTTGGCAATATCGTAATGCATCCACCAGTCGCCATACCAGTTAGCACCACTATAGATCAGGACGAACAACTGGATGCCAACTAGCGTTGTCCAAAACACCATCAACAGGTAGAGCCAAGAATAATTCCCAGTCGGCTCTGTCTTCGTTGGCTTCCGCAGTAGTAAGGCTATAGCTATGCTAAATAGAGCCACAGTGGTCAGGATAAAAAAATTACGCCCTGAAATGCCCAGTAGGAAGCCGAGGAAGGCAATCGCTCCCTGTAAAGCCATACCACAGGCACCTGCAAGTGCCAGACATTCCTTGACTGTTAAGTTAGTAACTGCACGCAAGATTACATAGCCAAGGGAAAAAGTGATAGCAAGTGCGGTTGCTGCGATAACTAGAAGTTGAAAGAATATCATAATTAAATTATCTAGGGTTTACTCCAAATTGCTGATGAATTCTTCCGGTGAAGATAATCACCTCTCGCTCAATGTTTTTCGAGCTAGGCATAAGGCACGATCAATAATTATCTACTTCCCATCTCCTTAAGTTTTAGTTTGGATACTTCCGCTGTCAGGACTGTAACCATATCCTTAAATGTGTCTGGATACACTCCACAAAGTTTTTACTTGTTCGTCATTCATCTTTCAATCTTAAACTGCCGAACCATCCTATCTTATCTTGTCTCGACTTATGCAAAAAATCTAGGGATTGAATCGTGCCTGACAAGTTAAGACCGCGTTGATTTTGTCAAGTATATCTTCATGAAATGTTACTTTTGGCTGTAATTCCTAGTATTTATGAGTTTTATAATTTTGCTCATTTTGTTATCTACTATGCGATCGCCCACTCTCGTTAGTGATCGCCAAATACTAGGTCTTCCTAAATCGATCATCCGATTCCCCCTCCTGTTAGGGACTAAATAGCTAATCCGGGTAGTGATTCGGTAGTAGTGGTGAGCCGTCTTACTTATCTGGTAAAAATTGTCCAAGATGTTTTCTATAATATCTGAGGGTTTAGGAGAGGATAAAATTGATTATGAAATCCTAGTGGTTAATGACAACAACAAAGATAATACCAAAGCAGTTCTGCAAAAAATTAACTAAGAAAATCCCCAGATTCGCTACACCAATAACTATTATCCCAATGGTTTTAGTTTGGCGCTCCGCTCTGGACTGGAAAAATTTAGCTTTTGGCAAGTTGACAGTGGTTGATCATCTTTCTGGAACCTTAAAAAGCGGTTAATATCTCTGGCAAATGGAGAATAGGGAACTCGAATCCCTGACCTCTGCGGTGCGATCGCAGCGCTCTACCAACTGAGCTAATTCCCCATATATAGGCCATAATAGCATTTTTAAGCAGAAAATCCTAGGAACTGGCAAGGGATCGAGGGGCAAAAAATCGAGCGGCTTCTCTCTGGAAAACTTTAAAATGGAAAAAGTAATCTTGAGGATGATAACTAATGGCGATACTACGCTTAGAGAATGGTACAACCTATACCCAGTTAGCCGATATTAGTCTGGAATTGGCCAAATTAAATGTTACTTTAAACTATTGGCCGATCGAAAACGAAGCCACTCGTCAGCTACTTAAACAAGCTTCTCTCACTGACGAAGAAAAAGAAATAGTTTTAACCAGCTTAGACGGTTATTTTGAGCAACTAAAGCAAGAAGCGGGTTATCAGGCTAGAGATTTAATCGTTTTACACCCTGAAATTCCCAATCTCGACACTTTACTGGCAAAGTTCGAGCGCTGTCACACCCACGCTGACGATGAGGTGCGTTATATCATTGATGGGGAGGGAGTTTTTGGCTTCGTCTTTCCCGATGGCTCTCAGGGGGAATTAACTATTCAACCTCAAGAATATATCAATGTTCCCGCCCATAGCGAACACTGGTTTCACCTCACTGCCAGTAAACGAGTTAAAGCAGTACGTTACTTCACCAGTACCGCCGGATGGGTTCCCGAATATACGGAAACTGTCATTCGTTTTCCTAGTTTAACAGCCGTCTAGCCTTTGGTTTTTTGGCGAGCGCTCTCCCCAGAAGACAGATGAGTTTTGCAGGGATGGCAACGCCAGCAGCCACAATCTGTTAAGCGGCAAATTTGTCCTATTGAAAAATCTCCCGTCTAGTGCCTAGCTTGACGGGAGATTGTCTCAATTCGGGGGATTGGCGTGATAGATTTAGTCTAAGCCGAATTGATTGCCCCGTTTGTACTGTAAATAGGCGGCAACGAACAAACCCGCTAGGGTAATGGGAATTAAGCCTAGGGTAATGCCTAGCACTAAAGGTTCAATCACGTCTGTACTCCTTGGATTAGCAATTTTTCACCCGTATTTTATCCTAGCAGGGGTTGCCCGCGAAAGATAGGGCGATCGTACATACTTCTTAAGTGGGGTGTGGGGGTAGTGGGGAATTTAGCTGAAATTTCCCTAAATCCCCATCTCTCTAAATCCTATCTCCCGACTCCCCAAAAGGAAAACTTGCTATCTCACCATTAAGATAACTGCTCTACTCTAGGAGCGACCGAGAAAAAATTTTCTCAATTTGCCTTTACCCCAATAGCGATCGATTTCTTGCCAGAGATTGTGGAGACAAAAAACCACTGCTAGACAGAGAGTAACCGCAAGGATTTGAGAGAAACTTTCCCTTTGCCAAAATTTGGCCATTGCCTGCGAAATTACCCGCGTTCCCAGATAAGCTTCCAGAAAACCCTCGATCGAGCCGAGAATCAGTGCTGCTAGGGTATAAACAAAGGTTCGATATAGAACACTAACGTAACGGGGACGATTTTCTAACCATTCTAGCTTTAGGGCCACGTCGAGAATTGCCACGGTTTTTGCGGCAAGAATCGCGCCTAAAATTGCTTTACCCAAAACGTAGGTGGTAATCGAATACTCTTCCAGAAATAATTTCATGATCAGAAGAATATAACCGAAAGCCAAGAAAAAAAAGAGGGCAAGAGAACCGATTTTTTTTAATTCCTTTTTAAGTGCTTCCATTTATTTTTATTGATTTTTTTTGATATTTTCTGCCAAGATAGCGGCCGCGTACCATAACTATAAGCTATAGTTAATTATTTGTTGCAGCTATTCTCCCATCTCCAGCAGAAAGTTTGAGCGCTGATAACTAAACTGATGCTTGAAACTAATTACAGCTTGATTGTCGATAAAATGAGGATTACCGAGGGGATCGATGGCACTGAAAGCGTAAAAATAACGGCGTACTAGGGGCGGAAAATCGCTAAAATCGAAGATTGTGTCACCTTTGGCCACATCTGCCCAAAAATTTCGTAATTTCGGGGCTAATTCCTCCGCTAGACTCATGGGAAGATTGAGGGGATGGCAGGTTAACAAACGCATCATAAAAGGATAAGAGCGATCGCCTAACCATTGCCGAGAAATAGCGGGTAAATTCTCCCATCCGGGTATATTTTGCAGATGAAAGGATTCTATGGCTAATTCTCCCGTGTTTTCGCAATATTCTAGCACCCGGTAGGGATGGGGATAACTGACGAGGGAACCAGTGGTAATTTCATAGATACCTCTGGTAAAAGCCAGATCCTGCACGTGGAGATGGCCGGTAATCAACAATTTTACGCCGTTTTCCTGTAGTATATCGAGCAATTCTACCGCATTAGCCAACATATAGCGTTTACCTAATTCATGATTGCTTTGTCCGGGTAAATGCTCGATAACGTTATGATGGATCATCACCATCACTAGATCGTTTTTTAGCGCTGGTAAAGTCTGTTTTAACCAATGCAATTGTTCTGCATCTAAACTACCAATTTGTTTACCTTGGTCATCAAATTGATTAGAATTAAGACCGATTAATTGCACTCCGGGTAAAATTTCTTTTTGGTAGTATATTTGTTCGGGATGGCTGTAACCAAATTGTTGATAATAAAAGGGAAAATCTGCTAAACCGATCTGGTTTTCTGTTGCGGTTAAACTCAAAACATCATGATTACCCGGCACCACATAGACGGGGAAGGGTAAAGTGGCTAAACAATCGGCTAACCAACGATGATTTTCTGGTTCACCATCTTGGGTTAAATCGCCAGCAATCAGCAGAAAATCGAGGTTAAGGGTGATGAGATGGTCTAAAACAATTTTTAAAGCGGGAATACTCACTTCCACCAGATGAAAGCGATTAGAATGGTTCAAAATGGTTGTGGGTAAAGCGATATGAGGATCGCTGAGAATGGCGAAACGGAAATTCATCGCATGCAATTGGGCTAAATATCGGTAAACTAGATCGATCGAGGAGAAATGAGGAGAAAATATCTTTGGCTAAAGTTCGCGTTCGTCAGCACGTCAATCCCTTAAGTCATAAATATCGCCATCCGATCGCTCCCCCCGATTGGAATCAAGTTTATCAGGATATGACGCAACCTCTCCATCTTGACATTGGTTGTGCGCGGGGTAAATTTTTGTTACAAATGGCCCAAGTAGAGCCAGAAATTAATTTTTTGGGGATTGAAATTCGTCAACCTTTGGTAATTGAAGCGAATCAGGAACGGGAAAGGTTAGGATTAAGTAATCTCGCTTTTGTTTTTGGCAATATGAACGTTGCCCCAGAAATTTTACTGCAATCTTTGCCCGCAGATAAGTTATTTTGGGTGTCGATTCAATTTCCTGATCCTTGGTTTAAACAGCGTCACAGTAAGCGTCGGGTTGTGCAGCCAGAATTAGTAATAGCTTTGGCTAAGTATATGGTAGCTGGGGGCTGGGTTTTTTTACAGTCGGATGTGGAATCGATCGCCCTGGAAATGACCGAGAGATTTCAAGCACATCCCCATTTTGTTCGGCAACATCAAACCCCCTGGTTAGCGGAAAATATTTTCCCCGTAGCGACGGAGAGGGAAAAGTCCACTTATAATAAGGGTCAACCGGTTTATCGATCACTTTTTCGAGTTCGGTAGCTTCAGCTAAAATATCTTGGCACTGTCTGAAATCATGGTTAGAAATCTCGACTCACCCCTAATACTTGAGGACAATAATCGCCCCCCTGTCTCTCAATTGCTGGAATTTCTCTTAGCAACAGAAAAAAACAATAAAAAAACTAAAGAAAATCTTACTTTTGAGGCTTTGATCGGTACTTGGCGATTATACTTTATCACGGGAACTCAAAAAGCTAAAAAGAGAGCGGGAATTGTTTTAGGCAAAGGCCGCTATCTACCATCCTGGTTAAAAATTACCATCTCTTACCAAAGAAATGAGAGCTTAGAACCGGGAGAATTTATCTCTGGAACTGTCAGCAATCAGATATTTTTAGGGGCAGTAAAACTATCTGTAAGCGGTCCAGTTAAGTTTTTTCCTAAAACCCGTCTTCTTGCCTTTGATTTCACCTGGCTCAACCTAACCCTATTTAATCGCTCTCTCTATTCAGGTTTTATTAGAAATGGCCAGGTAAGTGAGGCGAATTTTTATCAGGAAAGTATCAAAAAACAGGCATTTTTTGCCTATTTTTTGATCACAGAAACAATGATGGCAGCCCGGGGACGAGGGGGAGGATTAGCCCTTTGGGTAAAAGAGGTAAGTGAGACAAAACTAGCTGAAAAATAAGTTATTAGAGGAGAAATAGATGGGATATTCTATCGAGGTAGATGGGACAAATTTTGATAGTGAAGTTATCGAGAAATCCTATCTAAATACAGTAATTTTAGACTTTTATGCCCTGTGGTGTGGACCCTGTAAATTGGTAAAACCGATGCTGGAAAAACTGGCAAGCGAATATAATTTTATCCTTGCCAAAATAGATATAGATAAAAATCCCGAATTAGCCGAACAATACGATGTAGAAGGAGTTCCCGATGTGCGAATTGTCAGCAAGGGAGAAGTGTTACCCTGTTTTGTCGGTGCTTTGCCAGAAGAACAAATTAGAGACTTATTTTCTCGTCTCGATTTACAATCGGAATTGGAAACAGGATTAGCAGAAATTCAAGAAGCGATCGCCCTCGATAATTTGCCCGCAGCTAAACAATTATTTGATCGTCTTTTTCCCAAATATCCCGACGAACCGCGATTAGTTATTATGGCGGTAAAATTTCTCATGCGTCTAGAAAAATGGTCTGATGCTTACCGATTAATCAGTGCTATTAAAGAGGAAAATCCCCCGATTAAAGGCTGGAAAACTCTCCTAGAATTTCAACAGTTAAAACCAGAAAATAATCCCCTCGATCCGATATTTTTTACCGGGATTAATTCCGCCTTAAAAGAAGATTATGCCGCCGCTTTAGAGCAACTGATCGGTCTGGTGGGAAAAAGTAGAAAATATCGTCAGGATGGGGCAAGAAAAGCCATGTTAGCCATATTTCAGATTTTGGGAGTTAGTCATCCCCTCACCCAAGAATACCAAGCAAAGTTAACATTTCTGCTTTACTAGGTAGGGTTTACTAAAAAAGTTTGGCTCTTCTAGGTTCTGTGTGATAAGTTTAACTTACAGAGGATCGATCGATCTTTGTGTACTTTGTGTCTTTGTGGTTCGTTCCACTCTCTCCCTAGGAAGACTGTATCTTAGAATACATTCTACCCACCAAACCCAAGAGAGCCAAAAGTTTGTTGGTGGGGTTAATAGTCGGTCGAAACTAAAGCAATTCCCCCAGTAATTTCAACAAATCTATTCCTCGAATTTCTGTTGACAACTGCCAGGGAATTGCTAGAGACAAGAAAGCTTATTTGTGGCGAATCATTTCATAGAGGGCAACGTATTCTTCCCCGGGGCGATTCCAAGAGTAATCGCATTCCATGCCTTGAATCGCTAATTTTTGGAATTCTTCCGGTTGAGTGTACCACAATTCTAATGCCCGGGACATGGCTGATTCGAGGGCATTATTATCGGGATCAAAAAAGACAAAACCATTGCGTTCTTCCGGTTTGTGATAGGTATCATAATCGCGATCAAAAACCGTATTAACTAAACCACCAACTCCCCGGACAATGGGAACAGTTCCATATTTTAAGCCGATTACTTGTGTCAGTCCGCAGGGTTCAAAATTACTGGGAACCACAATCATATCGGCCCCCGCATAAATGAGGTGAGATAATTCCTCATTAAAGCCCAATTCAATATGGACATCAGGGTTATTATTTAGGTGATTTTTCTCGTGCCAGAACCAGTTATTAATTAACGATTCGGTGGCGGAACCTAGTAGGACAAATTGCGCCCCGCGAGCTAAGGCATAATACATGGCATGATGAACTAAATGTACGCCTTTTTGGTCATCTAAACGACCGACATAACAAATTAAGGGTTTTTCTGGTTCATCTCTTAACCAGAGTCTTTCTCGCAGTGCCTTCTTATTGCGTGCCTTCTCGGAGAAGTTATCAATACCGTAGGGTGCAGCAATAAATTTATCCACTTCCGGGTTCCAGATATTGTAATCTAAACCGTTGAGAATGCCAGTAAATTTGTGTTGATGCTGGTGAATTGTATGGCCTAAACCGTAACTAACATCGGTGTGGTGTGCTTCCCAAGCATGGTGAGGTGAGACGGTATTGAAATAGTTGGCAAAAACGATTCCACCTTTCATAAAATTAATCACAAAAGGATTGAAGTTATCGCGCAGTCGGGCATAGCTAAAGTAGTAAGTATCGTTATTTAATCCTGTTGCCCAGAGAATTTCTGCACCTCCAAATCCTTGATGTTTAAAGTTATGGATGGTGTAAAGAACGCGCTGATTGCCCATACCATGATATTTATAAATTTCAAAAAGTAAGGGCGGAATTAAACCCGTTTGCCAGTCGTGACAATGAATTATATCGGGACGTTTATTACTTCTGAGCAAAAATTCTAAAGCGGCTTTAGAGAAGAAGGCAAAACGCATATTATCGTCCTTACAACCGTAGTAAGTACCGCGATTAAAGAAATTATCCCCCGAATTGGGTTGAATAAAGAAACACAAGCGCCCGTGTACCCAACCACAAAAAACGTTACAGTGAATTGCGCCACCGTACCAAGGCACCCACAGGTCGCGATAAGCCTCGTGTAAGCCCCAAATTTGGTCGTAGCGCATACAATCATACATGGGTAGGATTAGCTCCACGCAATGACCGCGAATTTCTAATTCTCGACTCAATCCATATACCACATCCCCCAATCCCCCGGCTTTAATCACCGGGGCGCACTCAGAGGCAACCTGAACTATATACATATATCAATAACTCCGTCGATTAATCTACAGGTCAGCTAGAAGCAATTTTTACAAAAGTATACAGTCTTCTGTGATTAAATGGCTCGATCGAATTAGTTGCGGGTTGGGGTGTTGGGGTGTTGGGGAAGTGGGGTAGTGGGGAATTTAGCTGAAATCTCCCTATCTCCCTATCTCCCTATCTCCCTATCTCCTAAAGATTAACAGCGTTTTAACTGTCCTAGTAGCAAAATCACCTCATCGATGCCGTTTCTGAGGGTGGTGGCGGGTTTATCGCTGTTATTGACGGTTATGCTAAAGATTAGGGGTTGATTGTCGGCGGTTGCTAGATAACCCGCAAGGGCGATAACTCCGGTTAAAGTCCCGGTTTTTGCCTGTAATCGTCCTTCTAGAGGAGTCTGGCGAAATCTATTGGTTAAAGTGCCATCAACGCCGCCAATGGCTAAAGAACGACGATAATCAGGGTTTTCTGCCATTAGTTGTAAAATTTGACCTAAAGTATTGGGTTTAATTAGGTTTTGTCGTGATAGCCCCGAACCATCGCCGATTTTATAACTATCGCTGTTAATTCCCAGTTTTGTTAAAGTTTCTTGCAATCCCGAGACACCGCCGAGCATTTGTAGTAGGGTTTCGGCTAGTAAATTATCGCTATTTTTATTGACTTTTTCCACCAAATATGCTAGGGGTTCTGATTCTAAATTGGTGATTTCATCGCCGCGAATTTCTGAGCTAATTTCGGCGGTTTTAACGGTAATTCCCGCTTTTTCAAGGATATTACGCCAGCGATCAAGGAAATACTCCGAGGGTTGGGGAATAGCTAAATTAAAATCATCTTGACTATCGATTGCCAGAGAACCGGTGATAATCAGGCGATTACTGGCTAAATTGCCCTTAATTGCCAAAGTATTCGGGGTTCCTTGCGCTGCCGTGCTGGTTTGATTCTCAATTAGCCATTGTTTAGCGGCGATGGGATCAGACCATTGTAAATCTAAGCTTTGCCCCAATTGTCGCGGTAAAAGCCTTAAAGTGACGGAATTTTCGTTTAAAACCAAGCTAGAAGCGGGTACAGCATAGTCAAAAAGGACATCTTCCCATTCCCAAGTTTTTTGACTATCGGAGACGACAAAAGGACTAGCAACGACAATTAAGCGAGAAATTGAGTTAATTCCCCTTGCTTTTAACTTTTCTGCTAATTTTTCTAGCTTTTCTGTGGTTATGGTTGCATCTCCCCTCCCGACTAAGGTTAAAGTCTCTAAATCGGGGGGGTTGCCTTGGGCTAAAATGGGGGTTTTCAGACGATAATCGCGGTTAAATTTGCTGAAAGCGGCAGCAGTGGTTAATAATTTCGCAGTAGAAGCGGGAGTAAAAAAGTTATTTTCGTGGAGACTATAGAGATTTTCCTGAGAATTAAGGGATTTTACGAAAATTCCCCAATAAGCGCCTTGATAATCGGGTCGGGCCAAAATGCGATCGATCCTGGTGGCTAAGTCTGCTGGACAGATAAACTGGGAAGGGGGGGAATTGTCTTGACTGATGGGGTTTGCGAGGGTGACGGGATGGTTTACCCAGAGAAATAGGGAACAAGTCCCCAAGAGAAAAGATAATTTCGAGCGGCGTGTTAGCATAGAATTAAATCTTGGCAGTAGTCAAATTGGCTCTAATTTAGCAGCATTAGTGACTATATTGTGCTAGTTACTCGATAGATTCAGTTAGGGATTGATCCGAGATATTCGCTCTCCTTTTTGCCCTGAAAGTTTTTTGATTCCGTCAAATTTCTATTTATTTGCGAGGATATTTTTATGAGTTATGATTTTGATCTATTCGTGATTGGTGGTGGTTCTGGGGGTATTGCCACCGCTAGACGGGCTGCCGAATACGGGGCAAAAGTGGGATTAGCAGAATATGATCGTTTAGGAGGAACCTGTGTTAATCGCGGTTGTATTCCTAAAAAATTAATGGTTTATTCTAGTCGTTTTCCGCAACTATTTAAGGATGCGGAAGGTTACGGTTGGAGTCCGGTAGAGAGTCAGTTAAATTGGCAAAAATTAATTAGCGCGCTTAATCAGGAAACTATCCGTTTAAATGGCATTTATCAAAAGATGCTCGATAATTCTCAAGTGACGCTTTTTCCTAATTATGCCAAGTTTCTTGATACCCATACCCTAGAGGTGGGAGAGGAGAAAATTACTGCCGATAAAATTTTAATTGCCGTGGGGGGACATCCGGTTAAACCCGATATTCCGGGGATCGAACATACGGTAGTTTCTGATGCTATGTTTCAACTGCCAGAACAACCAAAAAGAATTATAGTTTTAGGGGCAGGATATATTGGGGTAGAATTTGCCGGTATTATGCACGGATTAGGGACAGAAGTAGTGCAGTTAATCCGTAAAGACAAGATTTTAAGAGGGTTTGATGAGGATATACGCGATGAGATTCAAGCAGAAATGATCCGTCAGGGAATTAAAATTATGCCCGAAACTTTCCCCACTTCGATCGAGAAAAATGATGAGGGTTTAAAAGTACATATTCAGGGGAAAGAAACCTCAGAAATGCTCTTTGTTGATGCCCTAGGATTAGCCGCTACGGGAAGAATTCCTAAGCTGGAAAAATTGGGCTTAGAGAATGTCAATGTTGAGGTCAAAAACGGGGCAATTGTCGTCAACGAGTATAGCCAAACCAGCGAAGATAATATCTATGCCGTGGGCGATTGTACCGATAAAATTAATTTAACCCCCGTGGCGATTAATCAGGGGCGAGCTTTTGCCGATACAGTCTTTGGTAATAAACCCCGGTTAATGAGTTATGAAAATGTTCCTTCGGCCGTATTTTCTACTCCTGAAGCGGCGACGGTGGGATTAACAGAATTGCAAGCAAAAAAACAATATGGTGACACGGGAATTAAAATTTATCGGTCTAAATTCCGCCCCGGTTACAATGTTTTACCAGGCCGAGAGGACAAAACTTTGATGAAATTAGTTGTCCATCAGGAAAGTGGTAAAATTCTCGGGGCGCACATGGTAGGAGATCACGCCGCCGAAATTATTCAAGGAGTAGCCATTGCCGTAAAAATGGGGGCGACAAAAGCCGATTTTGATGCCACTGTCGGCATTCATCCCAGTGCTGCCGAGGAATTCGTCACCATGCGTTAATTAACAATTTTAGGTGTGTTAAACCAACCTAACACACCAGAGAAAATTAACCCTTTTGGCTATTGACAACTGAGCCATTTTATGATTTTTTTTCAGTTAATTTTTGAGCGAGATTTAAGATATCGGAGGGAAGCATAATCACGGTACTGGTGTTATTTTCCGCTCCAATTTCCGTTAACATTTGTAGGCGGCGTAATTCCAAAGCGGCGGGATTTTCCATGATTAATCGGGAAGCTTCCGCTAATTTTAGCGAAGCTTCCTGTTCTGCGGCAGCTTTAATCAAACGGGCCCGTTTTTCTCGCAATGCTTCCGCTTCCTTGGCCATAGCTCGCTGCATACCGGTGGGAATTTCCACATCTTTCATCTCCACCCGTTCGATATCAATGCCCCAGGGTTCGCTAATTTCATCGACAATTTGTTGAACCGCTTGATTAATTTTGTCTCGTTTTTGCAAGACATCATCGAGATGATTTTGACCAACTACATTTCTTAAAGTGGTCATGGCCGCTTGGTAAACGGCCGCAGGATAGGATTCGACTTTATTAATCGCTTTGCTAGGATCGATAATGCGATAGTAGAGAACCGCATTAACCTTAATTGTGACATTATCGGCGGTGACAGTTTCTTGCGGGGCGATATCGACGGTTTTGGTGCGAATATCCAGCTGCATTTTTTGGTCAACTAGGGGAATGATCCAGTACAGTCCGGGGCCTTTGGTGTCTTGATAACGCCCTAGGCGAAAGATAACACCACGCTGGTATTCTCGATCAATTTTAAAGCCATTTAACCCCAGAATGCCAGCTATCAATAGCAAGGGTGCTAAAAATTCCATATTAATTACCAGTTATCGGATTCAAGTTAATCGGTGTGCGGTGACATCTCAATTGCCATCTCCTCGCTCCTGACCACTAATACATTCATTCTAGAGAGTAACCGGGCTGTCGGGGAAACTCATAACGAAATATTACAATTTTTAGGAATTGCCCAACCAGCAGCGATGACTCGACTTCCAGACCCCGACCTGAGATAAACTACAGAATGTTATCAGAATTTACCTTGATATTATGAGCGTAGTTAGCCAAGTCATCCTCAAAGCCGACGACGAACTTCGTTATCCTAGTAGTGGTGAACTACAGGGTATCGGGCAATTTTTAAAAACCGGTGAGCAGAGAATTCGCATTGCCGAAACTCTCGCTGACAATGAGAAAAAAATCGTCGATCAGGCTCAAAAACAACTGTTCAAGAAACGTCCCGATTATAGAGCGCCGGGGGGTAATGCCTACGGTCAGCGTCAATATAATCAATGCTTGCGCGATTATGGTTGGTATCTCCGTCTAGTTACCTATGGGGTATTAGCCGGAGATAAGGGACCGATCGAACAAACCGGCCTGATCGGGGTCAAAGAGATGTATAACTCTCTTAATGTTCCCGTCCCCGGCATGGTGGAGGCGATTCGTTGTCTCAAAGAGGCCGCTTTAGGTCTTTTGACTCAAGAGGATGCCGTGGAAGCAGCCCCCTACTTCGACTTTATCATCCAGTATATGTCCTAAGCGATCGGGACAATCCCAAAGGCCTGAAGTCTGAAAAGGGGCAATTTTCGTCTCTTTCAGGGTTCAGGCTTGGCTTTTTTCAGTGATCAGTAATCAGTGATCAGTAATCAGTAAACAGTAATCAGGGATAAAGATGAAGATAAATAAATAACTAACTAATTATAGCGTTTCTCACACCCGGGTGGCACAGTTAAACCTTTGCTGATTAAGCTTTTCAACATCGATAATGTACCGCTTGCGAACAGGAAACGCTATAACTTAAAACTTACATCTGATAACTGATAACTGATAACTGATAACTGATTATGTTTTGGCGCATTATACTATTTACTTTTCTGATTCCATCGGTCTATGGGGTGTTTGGCTGGTCGATCGCCCATGAGCGTTTATCATGGAGTGATTGGTTACTTGCCCGCGGTGATGAGATGAATTGGACTCTCACTAGCGAATGGCTAGAAATCATCATCTATATCCTAGCGGTAGGGGTTATCCTCTCAATTGCCCTAGGATTAACCCTGTTTAGTCACTTAATGCCGGTATTTTTCCGCAGTTGGTTTAAAAACGATATTAGTGCTGTATTATCAATTCTCTGCTGGTCTTTGGCGGTAGTCTTTATCTTCCACAAGTGGGCGGTATTTAGTCGAGTTTTAATCCTCTTAGCCGCCACTATCCTTGGTCGTCTAGAACTTCAGGAAGCAGGTTACAATAGGTGGCAAGTTTTCCTGATGCTCACCATCCTCTGCTTAGGTAGTTTTAGCTTGGGAATTTGGGCTTATAATCTTTGGGGTCACGAATTTCATCGAGTTACTACTGATTAATCTTATCTCTAATTGTTAAAAAGTATGCCCCAAAAAAATAACGATACGCTCAAACGAGTCTTAATTGTTTCCTCCGGTTTAGTATTTCTGGCTTTAATGATTGTGCCAACTTTAGGTTTATGGAAAAATAATAATTCTAATTCCCCCCAAGGCAATCAACCCGGGCAAGAGGCAACTATTCCTCCCGAAAAATTAGCAGAAATGGTCAAAGGTTATGAGAAAATTCTCGAACGCGAACCAGATAACCCCACTGCTTTGCAAGGACTGGCCCAAGCTCGCCTACAGTTAAAAGATTTTATCGGAGCTAGAGAACCTTTAGAAAAGTTATATCAAAAATATCCCAACAATCTGGAAGTTATGCTGGTTCTTTATGGAACAAGATTACAAACTCAAGACGTTTCTGGAGCCAAAAGTATCCTAGAAAAATTAGTCAAAAACTATCCCCAAGAACCGAAGTTTAAGGAAGAATTAACTCGCTTAAATCAAGCGATTGCGGCAGCTTCCAAACAGTAAACCCCATAACCTGAAAAACGTCAGTTCGGGATAAGGGTGGAAAGAAAAGGCGGGGGCTAGTAAGCTGAAAAATATATAAACTCAGCACCCCCAACCCATCTATGTCTAGTCTAGAAGCTCTTTTCTGTCCTGTCGACGACGGATGCCGTGTATTTGAACCTAAATTAGAACAGACAAGGCTTTAGCCCGATAATAAAGCTCGTAAACGTGGCAAAATCTCGACTTGAAGCGAAATTATCACCATCTTGATCGCTTTCCATCAAAACCACTACCGTAATTTTCAACATTTCTACCTCGACCCTGTTTGTGTCCACTGGCGACTGGACACCCTCGACTCTCATCCCCTTGTGCGTTTACTGGAAGCATTGTTTTGGTCGTTGCACGGGGATTAGGTTTGTCGATGCCACCAAAATTCAGGTCTGCCATAATCGCCGCATCAGTAGTCATCGGGTGTTTGACAATTTAGCGGCACGGGGAAAAACCTCTGTAGACTGGTTTTTTGGCTTGAAACTGCATTTAGTGGTTAACGAGGAGGGGGAATTGCTCAACGTTCACCTTACCCCCGGCAATGTGGAAGACCGTAAACCCGTGAACAAATTGCTACAATCCCTGTTTGGCCAAGTTTTTGCTGACCGAGGTTATACCATTTTTCTAAAGTCCTGACAGACATAGAGATTCTAAAATCCCAGACCATCCTGTCAAATATCCAATCGTATCATTAGATAGAGAATTTAAAAGATGGTAAAGTTTACTTCTTAAGTTATCAAGGGAGTTAAAATTGCTCCATGCCAACAAGTTTTTCAAATATAGCCAAACTCTCTCAATGGG
>NZ_JADBTX010000065.1:0-37479 GCF_020245945.1 Microcystis sp. M015S2 | reverse complement strand
GTTCTACCCTTCCTGGTGTCTTTAACGTGATGGCACCACTCCGATTCCATCCCGAACTCGGTTGTGAAACTTCACCGTGGCCAAGATACTTGTCGGGTTGCCGACCGGGACAATAGCTCGATGCCAGGATTATTCTTTCCTACCCCTCAATCCGACAAGATTGGGGGGTTTGGTTTTTAGGAAAAATCAGAGGATTTTAAATCTAAACCTCGCTCAAATATTGTATCTATGGCTAACATTTCTCCGTCGCTAGTCATAAATTTATGATCTTTGGTTGCTTGGATAGTTTGCCCATTTTCTAGGGTGTATTCAAAGACTTCTTGTAAACCTCGCTCGTGCCATTGAGAGATTGGTTGACTATAAACAAAACCATTTTGGTCAACAGTATAAACAGTGCAGTTAATTTCTTCGCTCACAATTTTAGCAATTGGTAATAATCCGTATTCCTCAGTTAAAATTAACGTCTCACCTCCTAGACAATATTCGGCAAAATTTACCATCTGTTCAAAGAGATTTTCAGCGATTCTTTTTTCCACACCATTTTTAGCAGCACCATCGATAAACATCTCCCTTTGTTTCTGCATTTCGGAGGCTTTTTTCTTACCCATTGCCCGACGCAATAGATCCGCTTCTCCTAGGGAATAACCGGCTAAATCCTGCGCCATTTTCATAATCTGTTCTTGATAGACTAAAACTGCGTAGGTTTCCTTAAGAATTGGTTCCAATAAAGGATGATCATAACGAATGGGTTCTCTACCGTGTTTTCTGCCAATAAAGAGAGGAATTAATCCCGCATCTAAAGGTCCGGGGCGATAGAGTGCTAGGATTGAAGATATGTCCTCAATACCCGATGGTTTTAACTCTTTAACGATCTGTTTCATCCCCGATGATTCTAACTGGAAAATACCTTCTAAATCCCCTTCTTCTAGTAATCCGTGAGTTTTGAGAATATCGGGAGGTAGTTTTTTATGTTCCCCTTTAGCCCGAATTTGCAGGGCTTTTCTTTCATCTAAAGGCAATTGATCCAGATCGATATCTATGCCCTGATTTTGTTTAATTAAATCGGCAGTTTTTTTCAAAGTGGTTAAATTTCTTAACCCTAAAAAGTCCATTTTTAACAATCCCAATGATTCTAAATCTTCCATAAAATATTGGGTAATTACCGCCCCATCATTATTTTTCTGGAGGGGAACCACTTCATCTAAAGGTTGGGAAGAAATGACGACTCCGGCGGCATGAACTCCGAAAGTTTTGTTAGTACCTTCGATACGAATTGCCATATCTAACCAATGACGCACATGGGGTTCCGTATCGTATCTTTCTTTAAATGCTGGTTCGGGAGTTTCATCGGAAATCATCACTTTTAAAGGTGTGGGTTTACCGCGAGAAACGGGAATCATTTTCGCCATTTTATCCGATTCGGCGTAGGGAATATCTAACACCCGCGCCACATCTTTTAAGACAGCTTTTGATGTCATGCGGTTAAAAGTAATGATTTGGGCAACATTAGCCTCCCCGTATTTTTCCGTGACGTATTGGATCATTTCATCCCGTCTCTCAATACAAAAATCCGTATCAATATCAGGCATAGATTTCCGTTCAGGATTGAGAAAACGCTCAAATAATAAACCGTGATGAACGGGATCAATATTGGTTATTTTTAAAGAATATGCTACCAAAGAACCCGCCGCAGAACCGCGTCCTGGACCGACGGGAATATCATGATCTCTAGCATATTTTATATAGTCCCAAACGACGAGAAAATAGGTAGAAAATCCCATTTTCTGTAACATTTTTAATTCGTATTCCAGCCTTTCTTTGTAAACAGGTTCAATCTCGTGACGAGAAGGACATTTTAATCTTTCTAGTAATCCTAACCAGGCAATTTCTTCTACATAACTATCAGCAGTATGTCCCGCAGGAACTGGATAATTAGGGAGTCTCGGTTCATTAAATATGTTATAAGGTTCGACTTTTTCTGCTACTTCTAAGGTGTTATTAATTGCTTCTTCAATCACATCTTCTGGCAGATGATCACGGAAAAGTAAACGCATTTCATCAGCAGATTTTAAGTATTCTGTGCCGCTATAACGGAGGCGTTTGTCTTCAGTAATTAACTTGCCAGTTTGAATACAAAGTAAGGCATCGTGTGCCTCTACATCATAACAGGAAATAAAGTGAGAATCGTTAGTGGCAACTACTTTAATCCCTAATTCTTTAGCAATTTTAACTATTTCTACATTAACAATCCGATCTTCTTTAGAACCGTGATCTTGAATTTCTAAATAAAAATCATCACCAAAAAGTTTTTTATACCATTTAGCAGTTTCCTTAGCCAATTTTCTGTTATTAGCTAAAATTGCTTGGGGAATCTCTCCACCCAAGCAAGCACTGGTAACTATCAATCCTTCGTGATATTGTTGGAGTAAATCTTTATTGATACAAGGACGAGCAAAAATGCCTTTACCTTGAATACCTTTCAGATTAGAAATAGTAGTTAATTTAACCAGATTTTTATAGCCTTGGGTATTTTTGGCTAAAACAACTTGATGATATTTTCGGTGGCGAAGATTGACTTCAATATCGCCATTGACTACATACATTTCGTTGCCAATAATTGGTTTTATTCCCTTATTACGACAGGTTTTAATTAATTCGATCGCACCATACATGACTCCATGATCGGTTAAAGCGATCGCCGGTTGTCCTAATTCAATCGCTCGATCAATTAGTGCCGGTAATTGGGAAGCACCATCAAGTAAGCTATAATCACTGTGAATATGTAAACCGACAAAAGACATAGTTTTTCAGGAAAAAGTGACAAGGAAAAGGGGAAAAAAACCAGAATTTACTTACTTTTAATTTTCAGCAATCACAGTCTATTTTTAGGGTTGATTGAGAATCCTATAGGGGAAAGAACTTTCTTCTAAATTAAACCATTGTTCTCGAAGTTTCTGGTTATCATTGCTGCCGACGACAGTATCAACAAATTTTTTCCATTCGGGATCGTTTTTGGGTAAAATACAGCCATAAAGTTCGGTGGTAATCGGTTGACTGGGTAGTAGCACAAATTGTCGCGGATCCTGTCCTTGTTTAACGATTTCCCCCAGTAGAAGAATTCCATCACTAACCACTGCTTTTACTTCTCCCCTTTGTAATTTTGCCACTGCTTCACTTCGATCGCTGACAGCTTGCCAATTAGCCAGAGGATAGATATAACGAATAATACTATCGGTGGTGGTGTGGGGAATATAGGCGATCGCAACTGCCGCTAAAGTGTTATTAATATCTATTTTATCAACATTTTCCCTTTTAGTTAAAAATTGCGCTCCCGTCATAAAATAGGGAATAGAAAAATTAACCTTTGCTAGTCTTTCTTCCGTGATTGTTGCCGCATTACAGGATAAATCTACTTGTCCCTGTTCCACTTGCTGAAAACGATTGTTAGTCGTCGCTTCTGTAAAGGTTATTGTAATCGGTTTACCTAATTCTTGTGCTAATCGACGTTGGACTAAGCGCATTAATTCCACTCCGTAACCTGTCCATTGTCCCGTTTTCTCATCGATATAACTAAAGGGAACAGCATCTTTTCTGGCTGCCGCTTTTAATTCTCCCGTGCGAGCAATTCTTTGTAAAACTGTTTCTGCCAAGGCTGATAAATGTAGGTTATTTATCAGTAAAAGACCTAGAAAAATAAACCAAAAGTTTTTAGACATATCAAGAAAGCAAGAAGAGGACAGGAGATAGGGAGAAAAAAGCTAACGGCCGATGTGCGATTAGCAAATGCTGCTGTATTTTAACTACGATCCTCGAATAATCCACTCAAACGTTCTACTTCTGTTTGTGCTGTGTACATAGGAGTTCCAGCCAGAATTCCGGTAACATTGCGGAAAGGTTGACCAATGTGCATACCTTGATGATCGATAGAAAACTCACGAATATCCTTATCGTGCATAGAACCGCGCATTTTTAAAACAGTGATACCGCGGCGCATTTCTCCATACATTTCCACATAACGCAGCAGAATAATTGAATCAGTAATTGTAGAAATATGCGCTTCTGTGATCGAGGAACCTCCTAATAAAGTGGGAGTGGTGGAAGTAAATAATCCTCCCACCTCTTTTTGCTTAATAAAAGAAGTCAAACCGATAATAAATTCCCGAAATCCTTTCAGATTAGAAACCCTTTCTAAAGCAGATAAACTATCTACTGCCACTCGATTAGGTTGAAACTCCTCGATAATTTCCTTCATCATAATTAAATGATTTTCTAAACCCGTAGTTTCGGGATAACGGCAGACTACCTTTAACTTACCTTCCTTTTCCATGCGGTCATAATCCACCCCCCAACCAGTAGCATTTCTAAATAACTGTTCGCGACTTTCCTCGAAGGCAAAAATTAAACATCTTTCCCCATTGGTTACTCCCCCGGCCATAAATTCTGTCACCATGAGGGTTTTTCCTGTTCCCGTGGCTCCCGAAACCAAAATAACCGAATCGCGGAAGAAACCACCACCACACATTCTATCGAGTTCCAGGCTGCCAGAAGTAATACGAATATTAGAGGATTTTTGTTCTAATTCAATAGCTGATAAAGGAATAATCACGGCCCCTTTGTTGGGAATAATTGTAAAAGGAAATTCTCCTTTTTGGTGATCGGTTCCCCGATATTTTAAAATTTCGATCGTCCTTCTTCTTTTCTCATCGGTTAAAACGTTGCGTAAAATCACCACATTATCGGCCACAAACTCCTCCACCCCATAACGACTGATTTCGCCGTATTCTTGGGTTCTTTCTGCGGTCATAATCGCTGTTACTTCCAATTCTCGCAAAGCGGTTGCCAGACGAAAAAGATCACTTCTCACTTGAGCGCTATCACTTAAATGGCTGAAAATTGCGCCTAAAGAATCCATAGACACCCGTTTGGCTTTATTTTTGCGGATAGCAAACTCAATGCGAGCGATTAATGCGCCTAGGTCGTATTCTCCCGTCACCATCGGCTTTTCTTCCGGTTGGGGGGAAGCATCGACAAAGGCCCATTGACGATTCTCCTCCCA
This sequence comes from Microcystis sp. M015S2, assembly GCF_020245945.1. Classification (NCBI taxonomy): domain Bacteria; kingdom Bacillati; phylum Cyanobacteriota; class Cyanophyceae; order Chroococcales; family Microcystaceae; genus Microcystis; species Microcystis sp. M015S2. The sequence goes on along the minus strand of NZ_JADBTX010000065.1, from coordinate 32,423 downwards.
CTGCCGGATATTCCAACCAAAACCACCCATATTTTTTCTTAGTGCTTGGGGTGGCTCCTCGAAGGTGACAAAAACGCCATTTTCTCCATTTTTGATGCCTTCTGCGAGAAATTGACAGGCAAAGACCGTTTTAGCACTTCCCGCTGTTCCTGCTATCAAAGTTGCTCTTCCTTTCGGCAATCCCCCTTCCGAAAGAAAATCAAAGCCGGGGATTCCTGTTTCTAACTTCTCAATCAACTCTAGGGGATTATTTTGCGTCATTTAAGTTCTCTATGAAAACGAGCCAATGTTTATTGTACCTATTTCAGTGACCGGCGATACCAGAAATTTATCCCTAGTTTGAGAGTTTGAGCATTGGTAATAAAATTTCCAAGACATAGTTTAAATGCAGGACAGCTTAACCCAAGAATAAATGGAAACTAGATAATACTAAATCCGTTGAGTAACGCACAGAAAACGGGTTTCTCCGAGAAACCCGTTTTCTACTCATGCAAAAGGCAAAACGGAGAATAAATAATCAGTTTTTAATAACTGGATTTAGTATAAGCAGGTAAATCTCCGCCACAATTAACACAGGAAGGAGCCAAACCGAAAAATAGATAAATTCTCTTTATTTCAGGGTTCCTTGAGAGGTGCCATTATTTGACGCATCTCAAGGAAAAATAAAGTAAATTTCTCTGACTATAAAGGAACTTGAGTAATCCAATCTTGATACTTTGGTTCCTGATTAAGAACGATAGAACTTAACTTTTCTTTTAACTGATAAGTAATCGGTTTAGCCGCAGGTAAAGAAAAAGTTTCAATCTTTTTAATCGGAGTTATTTTCGCCGCAGTGCCACTTAAAAACACCTCATCAGCGATAAATAACTCCGTCTTATCTACAGGTCTTTCAATCACCGGAATACCCAAATCCCGTGCGATAGTTAAAACACTATCTCTAGTAATCCCCTCTAGAATATCTTGGTCAAAACTAGGAGTAATTAGCTGACCATTTCTGATGATAAAAATATTCATTCCCGTCGCTTCACAGACTTTACCCTGAGAATTCATTAAAATTGCCTCATCAAACCCCGATTCTACCGCTTCCGTTTTTGCTAAAGCAGAAGTGATATAAGCGGCGCTAATTTTACCTCGCAACGGGAAACTTCTATCCTCTTGACGATACCAAGAACTAATCCGACAGTTAACCCCATCGGCTGCTAAATAATCATCCATTTCTAGACCATAGACTAGAAAATCCTTCTCGATACCATGCAATCGCGGGGCAATTCCCAACCCCGAACTATAGACAAGGGGACGAATATAAAAAGGTCGATTACACTGATTCTTTTTAACAAAATCGATAATTATTTGATAGATTTTATCAGCAGGAATCTCGTAATTAAGAAACTTAGCACTTTGACTTAAACGCTGACAATGACGTTCTAATCTAAATAATAATATCTGTCCAGGATTGCTAGGGTCGGGAGTACCTCGTAAACCCCCAAAAGCGGCAGTTCCGTAGTGTAGTGCGTGGGTAGCAACGGATAATTTTGCCTCACTAAAAGGGATAAATTTATTCTCAAAATAGGCGAGAGGAAGGAAAGGAATTTCGGCGGTAATAGACATTTTTTTGTTGATTGAACCAAGAACTAAACGGGATTTACCCATGCGGAAAAATTTTGTTTCTGGCTATTAGAAGGATTTTCTACCCTGATAATTTCATAGCGAATCGTCTGCGGGGTGGCCAGTGGAACAGCAAGGGTTCGCAATTCATCGAGATGAAAGACTGTTATCTGAATAATATCACCTGCGCGGTAGTCTTTTAATCTTTCGTTTAACTGTTCCGCCGTCACTCGCAATCCATCGATGGCTAATAATTCATCATCAGCATTAATTCCCGCTTTTTGACAAGGAGAACCCATCTCGACAAATTTAATTATTTCTTTACCCGCTTCACTCTGTACCCGCATTCCCAGATAAGGTATCGTCTCCCCATTGCCAACACCCCGCAGATAGAGTCCAAAAGGTTCAAGATATTCATTAAAGGGTAATTCTGCCAAACCGTCGATATAACGCCGGTAGAAGTCGGTTAAATCCACTCCAGCGGCAGATTCGAGAATTGCCTGCAATTCCCCATCGGTATAACCAATCTCCTCTTTACCGAAATGTTGCCACATCGAGCGTAAAACATCATCGAGGGAACGACGGTTATCGGTGTGGCTGCGAATTAGTAAATCGAGAAGCAGCGACAATAATTCCCCCTTGAGATAGTAGGAAATTTGACTATTATCGCTATTGCTATCCCGTCGGTAGAGTTTTATCCAAGCATCAAAACTCGATTCGCCTAGAGGTTGGACAAGACGACCGGGTATATTGAGATAACGAGTGATTTCTTTGCTTAAAAGCTCTAAAAAAGTCTTACTATCGTATATTCCCGCCCGTAGAGGGATTACTATATCGTAATAACTGGTGGTTCCTTCGGCAAACCAGAGGGAAGAAGTATAATTTTCTGCATCATAATCGAAGCTTTCTAAAGCTTTTGGGCGAATACGCTTGATATTCCAGAGATGAAAGAACTCATGGGCGACTAATTGCAGAAAACGATTATATTTATCCTTATCTCGTAATCCCAAACGCGCATAGTTAAGGGTACAGGAATTTTTATGTTCTAGTCCCCCGTAACCAGCCGCCGAAAGATGTAGCAAAAAGAGATAATTATCATAAGGGAGTCCACCGAACATAGCCGACTCGGTTTGAATAATTTTAGTGGTATCGGCGATAATTTGACTAGGATTGGCGTTTCCCCGTCCCCAGATAGCTAATTGATGGGGTTTTCCCTCGACGACAAAATCGTATAACTGATGAATACCCACTTCCACAGGACTGTCCACTAGGGTATCAAAATCGGGAACGTGAAAGGTGTTTTTCTGTCTGGGTAAAGATTTTAAGGCAGTGGTAACGCGCCAATCGGCATGGGGGGGGATAATTGTCAGGGTGAGGGGATGTTTTTGATAATCGGGGATATAGAAAAATAAAGCAGCCCCGTTGAAGTAACCGTGAGTATCATCGAGATGGTTGGTTCTGACGGTTAAATCGTGGGCAAAAACGCGATATTTGACCGTTATTTCGGAACTGTCACCATTGTCAATCTGCCAGTGATTTTTAGCAACTTTGCGACTGTTGAGGTTAACAGCTTGAAAATCTTGGACTAAACGGGAGTATTCCCGCACCAGATAGGAACCGGGAGTCCAAACCGGCATTTTTAGGTTTAAAATCGGAGCTTGCCAACCGGTAATCTGTAGAGTAACTTCAAAGAGGTGTGAAGTCGGTTCCGGCATAGCCACTTGATAGCTGAGACTTAAACGAGTTGAGGAGATGGTAGTGGGGGAAATAAAACTGGTCATCGGCATTACACAAGCTTTTAAGTTATTATAGCGGCAGGCTTTCGGCTAATTTCCCCGGTTTCGCCGCCAAAAATCCGATGGTTTTGCAAGATTTGACCGAGCAGTTTTGGCACTGTAACCCCCGCAAATCCTGCGAGGGTTGTCGTGCCGATTCAGCGTCTTTCTGCCGGGGGTGCGGGAGGAATCACATCGGTGGGAGGAGTTACCTCTAGGGGAACCGAACGAGTTTCGGGGGCCGCCACAGTGACGGGAACGGTAATCGGTTCGGCTGCTGCGGGGGCCGTATTTTGAGGACTAGGAGCAGCGGCGCTGGTAGGAGCAACGGTAGTACGCCGACGACTAGAACGGCGTTGGCTGGGTTCGCTAGTATTAGAACGGACGATAGTTTGCTCACGACTTACCCGAACCCGTCGCCGTCTGCGGATAGGTCCTTCGGTGGGGGAACCCTCATCGCTGCTGGCTAAACGATTGTTAGTAGTTTGGGTAAAGTAGGTACGTCGGGGTTTAATTGGTTCCGCTTTTAATGTCACCGGACGTTTGCCTAAATTCGGTTCTGGGAAACCTTGATAGGGAATATCCTTGATTGCTTCTAACATAAATTGTCGCCACATCCAAGCGGACATGGTACTGGCTCCATTGGTGGGTTTATTATTGTCATTACCGAGCCAAATTCCCGTGACTAATTGGGGAATATAACCGACAAACCAAAGGTCACGAGCCTTGTCAGAAGTGCCAGTTTTTCCTGCTACCGGACGACCAATTTGTGCGGGGGTTCCCGTTCCCGAATTAACCACATCCTGCAGCATCCAAGTCATCGTCGCCGCCGTGTTTTGATTGAGAGCAGTTTTCGGTTTAAAATTGGCTTGATAAATTGCTTTACCATGGCGATCAAGTACCTGACTAATACCGTAAACTGGTTGATGCACACCATTATTAGCAAAGGTTCCGTAGGCGCTGGTCAATTCTAAAAGATTGACTTCCGAAGCACCCAAAGCCAAAGAATAAGTGGGTAAAAGTTTCGACTGGATCCCCATATCTTGAGCTAATTTAATCACCGGATTCCAACCGACGGCCACTAACACCTGAACTGCCACCACATTCAGGGAAGAAGTCAAAGCATCGCGCATGGACACCTCGCGGCCGCTATACCTATCACCGTAGTTTTCCGGTTTATAACCATCCACCACATACTGAGCATCTTTATAACTAGAATAGGGGGATTTACCCGCCGCAATCGCCGCCGCATAGACAAAAGGTTTAAAAGTAGATCCCGGCTGACGTTTTGCTTGTGTCACCCGATTGAATTGATTCTTATCGTGGTCAATTCCTCCGACCATGGCCTTAATTTGTCCATTTTTGGGGTCAATTGCCACTAAAGCCGCCTGTTGGAAGTGCTGCCACTGGCCATAACGAGAAACCGCTCTTTCTACCACTTCCTCCGCTTCGCTTTGCCAACGAGGATTAAGGGTAGTTTTTACCACCAATCCCCCCGCTTCTAGGGTTTTAGCGGGAACCAGTTGCGGCAGTTCTTTTTCCACATAATCGGTAAAATAGGCCGCTTGCCGTTGCAGACGTTTTAGGGGACTGGTTTTAATGACTAGGGGAGATGCGATCGCTTGTTCTGCTTGAGCGTTAGTAATAAATCCCACCTCGGCCATAGTTTTGAGGACGATATTACGCCGTTCTAGGGCAGATTTAGGGTTTTCGAGGGGAGAATAGAGACTAGGAGCGGGAACAATCCCGGCAAGGGTGGCAGCTTCGGCTAGAGTTAATTTATCGACGGGTTTACTGAAATATAACCAAGCGGCATCGGCAAGACCGTAGGCCCCGGAACCGAGATAAACTAGGTGAAAATAACGCTCTAAAATCTGGTCTTTTGTATATTTATCTTCTATTTTCTGAGCGATACGCATTTCCCGTAATTTGCGATCAAAACTCCTTTCTTGGGATAAAAAGACAATCCGGGCCAATTGTTGGGTGATGGTGCTGCCTCCCTCCACCACTCCCCCGGCTCTCAGGTTAGAAAAGAGAGCGCGAGCAATACCCTGGCCATCAACTCCCCCGTGTTCGCGAAAACGGCGGTCTTCACTAGCGATAAAGGCCTCCTGTACCAGTGGGGGAACTTGGGCAATTTTCACGGTTTCGTAGGTACTAGGGCCATTTTGCTTGAGGATTTCCCCATTAGCGGCTTGAATGGTTAGGGTGCCTGGACGAGCATAGGTTTGTATATCGGCGATATTTTGCGGTAGAGAGCTTTCAAGGCGATAAATAGCCCAACCTACCCCCAAAATGCCCCCAGTTACGCCTAATCCCAATCCCAAGTACAACCCAAAGCGGGGATGTTGTCGCCATTGCGGTAAGGGGGAATTATCGAGCAGGGTAGTAAATTTGTTCTTTAAGGGTTTTAATGTCTCTAGAGCCTTGCTACTGGTTCGGGAGACTAAATTAAGCTTTTTTTCTTCGGAAGCGGCTTCTACTGGCTTTTCCCCCGCAACGGGAGCAGATTCGGAGTCGATAGGATCGACTTTAGGGGGTTGCTGGGAGTTCTCTAATTTATTAGCGAGATTATGAAAAAATTGACTAAGTTTTTGTTTGTATTTCATGTTAGTTGAGCGGGTGTGGGAGTGGGAATTATGAATTATGAATTATGAATTGGGGAGAGGGGAGCAGGGAGAATAAATAAAAATAATTTCCCGACGACCGACTCCTTAAACTTAAAGATCGCTAAATTGTCGCCACCATTGCTGGAGAGGATAATAGACGAGGGGAGTCCAGAGACTACTAAGCAGAGCAGAAGTGAGGGCAATGCGTTGATAATCGAGCCAAAGATCGGCGAGATTTTTGCCTCCTTGTAGATAGTATTGAAAAGCGATCGCACCATCGGCAATTAAAGTCATAACAAAGACAATTAAGACCACGGCGATCAATTCTTCTTTAACATAACGTTGTCGGTGTAAACGGGAAGTGAGGAAACCGATGAGACCAAAAACCATGATATGGGAAGGATAATTAGAGGTTAAACTATCTTGAATAGCGCCGATCGCTAATCCGGCCACCACACTATCGAGACAAGAGCGATTGAGACTCCAACTAACCAACCAAATCAGTAACCAATTGGGAGCGATGCCTAAAATCTCCATACCGGGCAGCCGCATTAAGGAAAGAAAGGTACAGAGAAGCAGCGAAGCGATAGTGACTAAAATATTCAGGATAAAACGAGAACGGGCTGATAAACGGCTTAATTTCAGCATAATTCCCCCTCTCACTGCTGAGGTTGCGGGTGAACGAACACCCATTCGAGATTGTCCACGGTGGCGGTAAATTCAATTTTGGCGGTGGGGGCGGGATTTTCCTGTAAATTAAGGGAAATTATACGACCGATGGGCAACCCTGGCGAAAAAAGACTACTAAAAGCCGAAGTTGTCACCACATCTCCCGGTTTGACATCGGGAGCTTTTTCAAAAAAGCGCAGGGTGGCGACTTGGGAATCCTGACCTTGAATTAAACCCATGGCCCGACTACGATTCACCGTTGCTCCGATGCGACTTTGGGAATTACTGACCAATAAAACTTTGCTGGTGTGGGGAGTAACTTCTGTAATCCGTCCCACTAAACCACCAATTCCCGTCACCGAAGCACCCACTGGCACACCATCGGCGCTACCCCGACCAATAATTACCTGTTGCCACCAATCATCAGCGCTGCGGCCAATAATTGGGGCAGAAATCAGGGGTTTTTTCTGGGTTTGATAATAACCAAGCTGTTTTTTTAATTGTTGATTTTGATATTCGACTTCACTTAAACGATTTTGTAATTCTCGCACCCGTTGATCGGCCAGAAGTTGCTCTTGCAGATTAGTTTCCTCTCCCTGAAAAGGGCGGGTTAATAAACCATACAATTCTAAAATCGCCCCACTTTGATAGGTGCGAATGTACCAAGCTCCCCCCAGAGCGGCAGCGAGCAGCAAAAGTCGCCATCCCTGCTGTGTCCATTTTCGTCGTGCTGAATACATGAGCGATTTAAAACCTCTTGGCTGTGTAGAGTGAGAATCCGTGTATTTTGCCGCTAACCGATCCTAGTGACCTTTAGACATTGCGAGTTGTTTCATTAACGATCCGCTCAAAGAGTTTCTGATTTTTTAACACTTCTCCCGTGCCTTTGACCACACAGCGCAGGGGATCTTCAGCGACATGGGTAACGATACCGGTTTCGTGACTGACTAGGAGATCGAGTCCCCGTAATAAAGCACCCCCTCCCGCTAACATGATGCCGCGATCGATAATATCGGCAGCTAATTCGGGGGGAGTTTTTTCTAGGGTACGTTTGATCGCATCAACGATCACAGAAAGTGGCTCATCCATACTTTCCCGTACTTCTTCCGCTTTGATGGTCACGGTGCGGGGTAAACCGGACATGAGATGCAATCCCCGCACTTCCAGAGGAGGAAATTCATCTCCGGGGGAGGGATAAGCCGAACCAAGGCGAATTTTAATATCTTCGGCCGTACGTTCCCCGATAATCAGGTTATGGACTTTTTTTAGATAGGCGATAATTGAGTCCGTCAGTTCATCCCCGGCGACGCGCACCGATTCGCTGATCACTGTCCCATCGAGACTGAGAATCGCCACTTCCGTCGTGCCACCACCGATATCGATGATCATATTTCCCGTCGCTTCCGAGACGGGTAAACCGGCACCCAAGGCCGCGGCAACCGGTTCATCAATTAACCCCACTTCTCGCGAGCCGGCATTTTTGGCCGCATCCACCACCGCACGTCTTTCTACGCCGGTAATCCCACTGGGAACACCGATTACCATGCGGGGATTGCCAATCGTGCCATCGAGCGCTCGTTTGATAAATTCCGCTAACATGATCTCGCAACTGTAGAAATCGGCGATTACCCCATCGCGCAGGGGTCGCAGCGCGGTGACATGACCTGGAGTGCGACCGAGCATTTTTTTGGCCTCCTCCCCGACAGCGATCGGGTTACGATCTTGATCGATCGCCACTACCGATGGTTCCTCTAAAACAATACCTTTCCCCGACACATAAACGAGGGTGTTTGCTGTCCCCAAGTCTATACCTATGTCCCTGGATAAGCCTAGACCTCTAAAAAAACCCACTTGTTTTCACTCCTGTTCTTATAAAACGTTGCTATAGCTAGACTTTTGATCGAATCGACTTGGATTTTATTACGTTTTGTTTCTCAAGTCTAGTTAATTATCGCTTCTTTCTCTCCAGATTTACGCAAGTCTTCAGCCTAATTTTCTGGCTGCCCACCGGTCAAGTCCAAGGTTTCGGGCTAAAATAAACATACTATTGTACTAAATTGAGGATTTAAGACCATGAGTTTAAATCTGGTTCATTTGGTGGGACGAGCGGGGAGAGACCCGGAAACGAAGTATTTCGAGTCCGGCAGTGTTAAGTGTACCTTGACTTTAGCGGTTAATCGTCGCTCTAAAAATAGCGATCAGCCGGATTGGTTCGATCTGGAAATTTGGGGCAAAACGGCGGAGGTGGCCGCTAATTATGTGAAAAAAGGCGGTTTAATCGGGATTAAAGGTTCTTTGAAAATGGATACTTGGAATGATAAAAACACGGGATTAGCTCGTTCTAAACCGGTAATTCTCGTCGATCAATTAGATTTACTCGGTTCTAAACGCGATAGTGAGGCTAATTCCGAGCGAGAATTTTAAAGCTTGAGCGGTATTATTTCCAGATTTTAGGTGTGTTAGCCTCTAGTAACACACCCTTATTTATTCTCTAATTGACTGGAAAAATATTGCTGTAAATCCGGTAAAACTTGCCGATAAATGGCTGTATTTATCTCTATATCCCAGCCAAGAATAGAATTGAAAGGGATAATTTCCACCAGGGAATTACTATAGGCGATCGCTTGTAAAGTCCCGACAAATTCGGGGGTCCAGAGATTTTCTTGCAGGGAAATATTTTGTTTTTGTAACCAACCGATCAAAGCCGAGCGCCCGATCCCGGGTAAAATATCAGCAGTCAGTAGGGGACTGTACCAGCAATTATCTTTCCATCCCCATAAATTGCCCGTGCTAGTTTCTAACCAATTCCCGACTCGATCAACTAATATCGCTTCTTTTGCTCCTTTTTTTTGAGCCGTTTGTGACGCTAACCAAGGGGTCAAATAATTACCAGTTTTATGTTCTCCTAAAACCCGTTGCCAAGCGGGATTATCTGTTACCCACCCAATAATTCCCCGCTCTTGTCTAATGTTTAAATCTTCCGGAAGAAATCTGCCTTTAATCCACTCCCTACCATCGGGAAAAATTGTAATTCTCAGGACAGCATAGAATAGGGATAATTCTTCGGCTCCTTGGCGAATTCGCCGCCAATCGGGAGCGGGCCAGTGGAAAACTTGTAAACTAGAGTGCAAACGTTCGAGATGCTCTTGCCAATGGGTTAGGGGATGATCTAAGCTTTGTTGATAGATACGCAGGGTAGTAAATATTGTGGCTCCATAAAGTAGCCCAATATCATCAATACCCAGACTTATTCGCTCATCCTCGATTAATTCGCCATTATACCAATACATAATCAGTTATCAGTTATCAGTTATCAGTTATCAGTTATCAGATTTGAGTTTTAAGGATCTTCTAGAGTAGTTATGATATTTTAGCAGAAAATAATGGTTCTTCGTTACTTGGTATGGTTCGATCAGGGGGCAGAAATCGGCTAAATTCTTATCTGGCAAGAGACTTATAGGCTCATTGAAACTACTAATTTGCTATAACCAGTCTAGGAGAGCCTTACTGATTACTGTTTACTGTTTACTGATGACTGTTTACTGTTTACTGTTTAGTGATAACTGTTTACTGATAACTGACCTAGCTTATGAACCGTCAAAAATTTACTTGGGGATATTCTGGTTATAAATTGCGTCAGAGAGAAAATTTTAAAGAATTTCTGTGTTTACTGGGATTATTAATAGCGGCCTTAATTATCTATCTAGTGGGATTAGGTAATTTACCCTTGCGGGATTGGGATGAAGCGACCATCGCTCAGGTGGCCAAGGAAATTAGCCAAACCCCCCTGGAACAATTGCGCTGGTTATTTCCTAGTCTTTGGGGTGATCCCTACCTGAATAAACCGCCGTTGATTCATAGTTTAATTGGTCTAACCTACCATTTCTGGGGCATTAATGAGGCCAATACTAGACTAATTCCCGCTTTTTTAACAGCTTTATCGGTGCCGCTCCTCTACCTTCTCGGTCGAGAAATTTTTCCCGCTCGTTTGCCAGCTTTACTATCGGCCTTAATCTATCTAACTCTTTTGCCGGTGGTGCGCCATGGCCGTTTAGCCATGTTGGATGGAGCGGTATTATGTTTTGAAATCCTGATGTTTGTTGGTTTACTGCGCTCACGGCGCGATTTACGCTGGTCTCTGGGGGCGGGGTTAGGATTTGCCCTCCTTTGTCTGACTAAGGGTATTATGGGGCTATTATTGGCGGGTATCGGCTTGATTTTTCTGCTCTGGGATACCCCCCGGTTATTAACGTCTGCCTATTTTTGGTCGGGTTGGTTGTTGGGAGCAACTCCCGCTTTTGCTTGGTATAGCGCCCAATTTTGGCACTACGAGCGGGAGTTTCTCGATTCCCTTTTTGTTCAACAGTTAAAGCGAGTTAGTGACCATCTCGACGATCATCGCGAACCGTTTTGGTATTATCTGCTGGAAATTCTTAAATATAGTTGGCCGTGGTTAATTTTCTCGGTTTGGGGTTTACGTTTAGCACGTCAGGAACATCTCTACAGTTGGGCGAAGTTACTGTTAGTTTGGACGGGTGTTTATCTGTTGGTGGTTTCGGTAATGGCGACCAAGTTGCCCTGGTATATTCTGCCGATCTATCCGGCCTTGGCTTTAGCGGCCGGTTATGCCTTGGCGCAGGTGAGTAATCTTCCCATCGATCGCCCCTATAATCCAATCTGGTCAATTATTTTGGGTATTATCGGCGTTGTGGCAGGTTTATTAGCTTTAATGGCCTATTTCCCTGGTAATTTTGCCGGTATTGAACCTCTCCATCCCTTAATTCTTTTAACCTTATTGTCACTTTCCCTGACCATGGTGACAACGGCAATTTTGTTAGCTCGGCGCTCGGAACAATTCAGCGTGGTTTTACTCTGGGGAATGTTGGTTTCTTTGTTTATTTTTGTCAATTCTCCCCTGTGGATATGGGAATTAAATGAGAATTTCCCCGTCAAACCGGTGGCGAGTTTAGTGCAGAAATATGTGCCGGCCGATCACCCTGTTTATATTGCTTTTGCCTACGAGCGCCCCTCATTAAATTTTTATAGTGGTCGTCGGGTTTTTCCCCTTGCTGCTGAAGAATTAATCAATTATTGGCAAAGTCACAAGCAACCCTACCTAATTATCGATCGTCAAACCAAAGAAGCTACTGATTTAGGAGGATTAAAGGTGATCGGATCTACGGATTCCGGTTGGTTTTTGATGACAAAGCAGTAGTGAGGTTAATTTTGTGCATCCCATTTTTGTAAATCTACTCAGTTGAGATTTTTAAAGGGAAAATCTCCTCTAAAGTTGGGGGTTATTTGCGATTTTTTCCCTCAATCCAAGCTTTTGGGGGGTAGAACCCCCCAAACCCCCCGCGCATTAGCTTTTCGGTGGGATGCTTGCACGCAGCTGCTGACATATCTGTAATAATTTAAGAGTCACTGATAATTGCCGATTGTCGGTATTTCTGCAAATGTGAGATGCACCAGGTTAATTTTGTGAATACTTTCGATAGCAAATTAGCTTAGACTTTAACTTGCTGATTGATGACTTGAAATATTACAAAAATTTTACAAGTTGCGTTAAAATCACCCCTAGCGATGAAACGCAACACTTTTGTAATTGTTGAAACCGAGATTAATATGCTAAATAGGTCAATTACGGCCGAGAAAACTGAGGAATTCGCTCCTGCTGACCTGCAAGACCTGCTAGACTGTACCGATAGCTTTGTTAACCGTCACATTGGACCGACGGAGACGGAAATCGAGAAAATGCTGGCGGTTTTGGGTGTTGCTACTGTTGAGGAGTTAATCGCTAAAACTGTCCCAGAAGGAATTCGTTTACAAAAAAGCCTTAATCTAGCACCTGCCTTGAGTGAATACGCCGCTCTTGCTCAATTAAAAGCTATTGCCTCCAAAAATCAGGTATTTCGCTCCTTTATTGGCATGGGCTACCATGACTGTATCACCCCGCCGGTAATTCTCCGCAACATCTTAGAAAATCCGGGTTGGTACACTGCCTATACTCCCTATCAAGCGGAAATCGCCCAGGGACGCTTAGAAGCTCTCTTAAACTTCCAAACTCTCATCACTAGCTTAACCGGTCTGGAAATTGCTAACGCTTCCCTCCTCGATGAAGGAACAGCAGCTGCAGAAGCGATGAGCATGAGTTACGGACTGTGTAAAACTAAAGCCAATGCTTTCTTTATCTCTAGTAGTTGCCATCCCCAAACGATTGAAGTTGTTAAAACCAGAGCGATTCCTTTAGGTATTGACATTATTATCGAGGATCATCGTCTCTTTGACTTTCAAACGCCGATTTTTGGCGCATTATTACAATATCCAGCCACCGATGGCGTAATTTATGACTATCGGCAATTTATCGCCAAAGCGCAGGAAAATGGGGCTTTAGTCACCGTTGCCGCCGATATTCTCAGTTTAGCTCTGTTGACTCCCCCCGGCGAATTGGGGGCTGATATTGCCGTGGGTAGCAGTCAACGCTTTGGGGTTCCCTTGGGTTATGGGGGTCCCCATGCCGCCTATTTTGCCACCAAAGATGCCTATAAACGCAGCATTCCGGGGCGCATTGTCGGGGTATCGAAGGATAGTCAGGGTAAACCCGCACTGCGTTTAGCTTTGCAAACCAGGGAACAACATATCCGCCGGGATAAAGCCACCAGTAATATTTGTACCGCACAGGTGTTACTAGCGGTGATTGCTTCCATGTACGCGGTGTATCACGGACCGGAAGGAATCAAGAAAATCGCCCAAAGAGTGCAGAAATTAACCGCTTTATTGGCAACTGGTTTAAAACAGTTGGGTTATCAAGTGGGGAAAGAACCGCGCTTCGATACGCTCAAAGTTACGGTATCCACGGGAGTTAAGGACATCCTCGCCAAGGCAAAAACCCATAAGATTAATCTGCGTTATTTTGATGACAATAATCTAGGAATTAGTGTCGATGAAACCACCAGTCTCAGGGATGTGTGGGATTTATGGCAAATTTTTGCCCCCACCGAGGAATTACCCTTTACCCCGGCCGAATTAGTCGAGAAAATTAGTCTAGAATTACCCGCTAATTTAACCCGTACCAGTGCCTATCTTACCGAACCGGTGTTCAATCGTTACCACTCGGAAACGGAATTACTCAGATATCTGCACCGTCTGGAAACAAAGGATTTAGCCTTAAATACTTCCATGATTCCCCTCGGTTCCTGTACGATGAAACTCAATGCCGTAGCCGAGATGATTCCAGTAACTTGGGCAGAATTCGGCAAATTACACCCTTTTGCCCCGATTGAACAAGCAGAAGGCTATCAACTGCTCTTTCAACAGTTAGAGACTTGGTTAGGAGAAATTACCGGGTTTGATGGCATTTCCCTACAACCGAACGCCGGTTCTCAGGGAGAGTATGCCGGTTTACAGGTGATCCGAGCCTACCATGAAAGTCGCGGTCAAGGTCATCGTCAGATTTGCTTAATTCCTGAGTCCGCTCACGGGACTAATCCTGCCAGTGCTGTTATGTGTGGTATGAAAGTAGTGGCGGTTAATTGCGATTCTCGGGGCAATATTGATATTGATGACTTAAAAACTAAGGCCGAGAAGCATCAGGATAATCTAGCGGCTTTGATGGTAACGTATCCTTCCACTCACGGCGTTTTTGAACAGGGAATTAGCGAAATTTGCGCCTTGATTCATCAATACGGTGGTCAAGTCTATATGGATGGCGCCAATATGAATGCTCAGGTGGGTTTATGTCGTCCGGCGGATTTTGGAGCTGATGTCTGTCACTTGAATCTCCATAAAACTTTCTGTATTCCCCACGGTGGGGGGGGACCGGGTATGGGACCAATCGGAGTAAAATCCCATTTAGTGCCTTTTCTGCCGGATGTTTCCCTGGTTTTGGCGAAATTATCCCCAGAAACCGCTAACGGTAAGCATCAGGACTCGATTGGGGCAATTTCGGCCGCGCCTTGGGGTAGTGCCAGCATTTTGGTGATTTCTTGGATGTATATCGCTATGATGGGGGCAGCAGGCTTGAAAAAAGCGACAGAAGTGGCAATTTTGAACGCTAATTATATGGCTTTTCGTCTGGAGTCGGCCTATCCGGTGTTATTTAAGGGTAGCGCGGGAACGGTTGCCCACGAGTGCGTGATTGATTTACGTCCTCTGAAAAAACAGGCCGGCATCGAGGTGGAAGATGTGGCAAAACGCTTGATGGATTTCGGTTTCCACGCGCCGACGGTTTCTTGGCCCGTGGCGGGTACAATGATGGTGGAACCCACGGAAAGCGAATCTTTGGGCGAATTAGACCGTTTTTGTGAAGCTTTGTTAACTATCTATCAAGAGGTACAAGCGATCGCTAATGGTAGCATGGATCCCCACGATAATCCCTTGAAAAATGCCCCCCACACAGCCGCAGTTTTAACTGTCGATGATTGGAGTCGTCCCTATTCCCGTCAACAGGCAGCTTACCCGCTTTCTTGGCTAAAAGATTATAAATTCTGGCCGGTAGTGGGACGGGTTGATAATGCCTACGGGGACAGAAATCTGGTTTGTTCCTGTGAGGGTATGGACGCTTATAAGTAGGGTTTGCGGCAAAAAGCTTTTCCTGGGTGTAGGGTGGGGTGCATCTCATTTTTGTAAATCTACTAATTTGGGATTTTTCAAGGGAAACTTTCTCCTAAAATTGGGTGTGTTACTTTCAGTTTTATCACTCAATCCAAGCTTTTGGGGGGTTCTACCCCCCAAACCCCCCGTTGGGGGCGTGGCGCCGCCCCCAAACCCCCCGCGCATTAGCTTTTCGGTGGGATGCTTACACGCGATTGTTCATATTTTTGTACCAATTTCAGAGTTACTGATAATTGCTGATTGTCGATATTTCTGCAAATGTTGGATGCAGCCGTGGGGTGTAGGGTGTAGGAATTATGAATTATGAATTGGGGAGCGGGGAGAAAAAAGCTGTCTCCTGTCTCCTGAATCCTGTCTCCTGACGACCGGCTCCCAACCCTAACAAAGGCCTATTTTAAATACCTCTTGTGCCACTCGCTCACAACTGCCTACTGTTCCTAAACCGGCCTTAGTTTCTGCGTATTCATCTAACATTTTTTGCCGACGTTGCTGATTTAATAATAAATCTAGACATTCCTGCATAATTCTCTCCGGGTTAGCTTCCTCTTGTAATAATTCGGGAACAATTTCTCGCATTAAAACTAAATTTACCGGTGAGACAAATGGTACAGAAAACTTCATAATATTGCGGGCAATCCAAGCAGTAACTGCACTTAAACGGTAAACCACCACCTGCGGCACATTTAACAAAGCAATTTCGAGATTAACTGTACCAGACTTAGCCACAGCCAGATCGGCCGCGGCAATCGCTTCTAAAGTCTGGTCTCGTTCCATAATCACCGCATTTAATCCATATTCCTTCACTAATTCTCGCATTTTTGGTTCGTATAAAGCTAAGGGAACGGGAATTAAAAACTTAATATCGGGTATTTTTTCCTGTAATTTTTTAGCAGCAGCGCACACCGTCGGCACGAGATATTTAAACTCCTGTTGACGGGAAGCGGGTAATAAAGCGATTACCGTTTCTTCGGGTTTTATTGCCCATTTTTGCCGCATTTCTTGCCGATTGGGAGCATTTGCCATACGATCAACTAAAGGATGTCCCACCCAAGTTACCGGTAAACCTTTTGTTTCAAAAAAACGAGCTTCGGCAGGAAAAATTGCCAATAATTTATCGGTGACTGCGATTAATTTTTCCGTATTAAATAACTTTTCTGCTGTGGCCCTGAGTTTAGCTGAGGGAATATTTTCTTCTGACCAAATCCACACCTGTGGGGCAATATAATAAATAATTGGGACATCGGGAATAATTTTTTTAGCCGACTGACCGATCGCCACATTTGCCCCCACATAATCAATTAAAATAATTAGATCGGGAGGATGATCTCTAAAAAACTCTTTTGCTCGTTTTTGTAGTTGTAAAGTTGGCCAAATAAAGGGGATAGATTCAATTAATCCCATGGCAGCCAGTCGAGTGGTTTTACCCAGCATTTTTGCTCCAGCTAACTCCATGCGATCACCACCTAGTGCAAAAATTTCTAACTCAATTTCCAGGGTTTTAGCTAGTTGAAAAAGGGATTCAATCAGCATGGCTGCCTGTAAATCACCCGATACCTCACCCGTGCTAATAAATATACGCATTTGGATAATTATTTGATATAGGCAATGGGGAAATTCTGAGAACGGTGGGTTACGGCGAATAGTAAAGTTATTGGTGAATTATATCAGTTATTGTCGCCTAACCCACCCTACCTTGGGATTATTTCCCCGGAATTAAACCGCGACGTTTTTCTCCTGTGGTAGAGGATTGTAAAAATTGACAGAGATGTTGAACATGGGGGTTATCGGTTAAGAGAGAAACTTGTTCTAAAGCCTCCTGAAGATTTATATTAGAACGATAGATAATCCGAAAAGCTTTTTTCAGTAAAGCTAGATCTTCATCGGTAAAACCTGCTCTTTGTAAACCGACTAAATTAAGAGTTCGCACGCGACAGGGATTGCCTTCCACTAAAGTAAAAGGGGGAACATCGCGATCAATACGACTCATTCCTCCTAACATGGCCATTTTGCCAATATGAACAAATTGATGTACTCCTAAAACCCCCCCGATAACTGCTTTTGATTCGATCTGGACATGACCGGCCAAGGCGACACTATTAGCGATAATAATGTTATCTTGCAAAATACAATTATGGGCAACGTGAACATAGGCCATTAATAAATTATTACTGCCAATTTGGGTAACTTCTCCCGTATCCGTGGCGCGATTAATCGTGACAAACTCGCGAATTTGGTTATAATCACCAATTTCTACGGTACTTTCGCCCCCTTTATACTTTAAATCCTGTGGTTCGTTACCAATAACAGCCCCAGAAAAAATATGATTACCCTTGCCAATTTTGGTTGGACCCTCAATGACCACATGGGCATCAATAATTGTATCAGCTTCAATTTCCACATTGGCCCCGATCACAGCATAGGGACCAACTTTAACCTTGGGATCAAGTTTTGCCGACGGATGGATAACCGCAGTGGGGTGGATTAACGTATTCAAAGGGAAGTCTCCCGCGCTCAACTTCGTCACTGTATGAATCATGGTATAGCTTATCCTATATTGGACAGATTGTGATCAAGATTGATAGCGGTTGCTTAGGGAGGGGACGACTTTAATGGGGAACCAGAACCCGATAAACTATTAACCAGATTCTCTTGGTTCCTTCGTCCCTCCCATCCTGATAAAAAATATATGAGCAATAATAGACCTAAAATTATAGTCTTAGATGACGACCCGACAGGTTCCCAAACAGTCCATAGTTGTCTGTTATTGATGCGGTGGGATGAAGATACTCTCCGCTTGGGATTGGCAGATAATGCGCCAATTTTCTTTGTTTTGACCAATACTCGCGCTTTAACCCCCGAAAAAGCCGAGTCTGTCACCAGAGAAGTCTGTCATAACCTGAAAACTGCCTTAACTAAAGAGGGAATCGAGGATTTTTTGGTGGTCAGTCGTTCCGATTCTACCCTGCGCGGGCATTATCCGATCGAAACTGATGTTATTGCCGAAGAATTGGGCGATTTTGATGCTCATTTCCTGATTCCAGCCTTTTTTGAGGGGGGTAGAATCACTCGCGATAGTATTCATTATTTAATCATCGATGGCGTTCCCACTCCCGTCCACGAGACGGAATTCGCTCGTGATTCAGTTTTTGCCTACCACTACAGTTATCTGCCGGATTATGTGGAGGAGAAAACGAAAGGTAAAATTAAAGCAGATGATGTAGAGAGATTTTTATTGGCAGATATCCGTCAAGGTAGTTTAGAACGACTGCAAAAGCTCGAAAATAATCAATGTGGGGTGGTAGATGGGGAAACTCAAGCGGATCTCGATCGCTTTGCTGAAGATATTTTAACCGCCGCAGGGGAGGGAAAAAAATTTTTATTCCGTAGTGCCGCCAGTATTCTAACTTCTTTGGCTAATTTAGGAACTCAACCGATCGCACCCGAATCTATGGGTAAGTATAAGCCCACGGGGGAAGCCGGGGCAATTATCGTCGGTTCCCACGTCAAAAAAACTAGCCAACAATTAGATGAACTGCTTCAACAACCCAACACCGTCGGAGTCGAAATCGATGTGACGGCATTGCGCGATCGTCCTGAGCAACGAGATCAACTCATGGCACAAGCTCTGGAAAAAGTCAAGCTTATTCACAAAAATAAACAAACCCCCGTGATCTATACCAGTCGGCAAGAGTTAACCTTTGCCTCTGTGCAGAAACGTCTTGATTTTGGGGTTGCCGTCTCCACCCTGTTAATGGACATTGTTAAGGGTTTACCCAGTGACATCAGTTTTTTAATCAGTAAAGGCGGAATTACCTCTAATGATGTCTTAAGTACGGGTTTAAGCCTGCAATCGGCCCGTTTACTCGGTCAGATTCTCCCCGGTGTCTCCATGGTTCGCACAGCAGCCGATCATCATCTCTTTCCTAATTTACCTGTGGTTCTTTTCCCGGGTAACGTCGGTGATGTCCAAGCTTTAGCCACAGTTTATCAACGTTTGTGTCAATAGGAGGGGATAGGAGATCACCGCTCTTGTAGGGTGCGTTAACGAAGTGTAACGCACCTAATCTATGGTTATTCAATAATTGATTCAATGGTGGATTACGCTGCGCTAATCCACCCTACTGGACTGTTTCAGCTAAAATAGGGCAATAGATTTCGGCTTAAAGTCTTAGATTATAGAATTTCTAGCATTTTTCTAATACACCAAATTAGCTGAAACAATCCACTACGGGGGGTTAAAATTATTATTCTTCCCCTATTTCTTCGGTTATGCTACAGTGCTTGTGAAGCAGCATAGACTTTTACTTCCTTCTCTAAACGTTCTCTGAGCCTATCTTTTTCTACTTCAATATCATACCTTGTTTGAAGATTCATCCAGAACCTTTCAGACATACCAAAATAACGAGAAAGCCTTAAGGCAATATCGGCAGTAATTCCTCGCTTTTCCTCGATAATTTCCTTGATTTGCTCTATTGGTACATTAAGATCTTCTGCCAAACGTTCTTGGCTAATTTCCATCGGTTTGAGAAATTCTTCTAACAGAATCTCACCAGGATGAATGGGGGCTAATAATTTTTTCTCAGTCATGATTATTGAGTAACAATTAATGATAATCGACTATTTCTACATTGTAGGCGTTGCCATTTTTCCAAATAAAACAGATCCGCCACTGATCGTTAATTCGGATACTATGCTGATTTTTTCTATCTCCTGAGAGTTTTTCCAACCGATTAGATGGAGGAATGCATAAATCCTGTAAAGTTTCGGCCGCGTCTAAAACTTCTAGCTTTCTCCGAGCATTTCGTTGAATATCTTGAGGTAATTTTCGTGAAAATTTACGTTTGAATACTTGCTCTGTCTCCTTAGATGCAAAACTCTTAATCATCAATAATTAGGAAAATGCACTACTATCATATCATCTTAGTGCGATCATCGATCTCATGCTAATGTTAGATCGCAATCTTTCTGTGGAGGCGCAGTTGAAAGTGTATCTGTGGGTTACGATCGCTTTTTCAACCACCTTATCACTAGCTAATCTTCTTGGCTATCAAGGATTAAAGCGTCAAGAGAATTGGGAAAATCACCTCGCTCAACCATTTTTGTGAAGGCTTTATAACAATCATTTTTATCCCCTTGTTTGCGAGGATAGCCTAGCCATAAAACAAAAATAGCTTTATACTCCTCGGTTTGTATAGCCCGAAAGAATAAGCGATAACGGTCAGGTAGTCCCATCTTTTTGACTCTTCCGTAATGCTTGAGCGCCCCAGTCAGAGCAAAATGGGAAGCAAAAGGGTCGAGAGGGATTTTTTCTTTAATGGCGACCATAATCGCCCTGTAGAGTTTGACTGTAGAATGAGTACGGTATGCTTCTGTTGGCAAGGTGTTTTTTAGTTTACGAACCTCAACTTGTAAATCGCGGCGTTGTTGCCCAAAAAGTCTTTTAATAAAGTAGATTCGCCAACCGTTAACTATCAAGTTCTACTCCTGTCATCAACTCTTCATCGACCGCTGCCATCGCTTCCGTATAAGCTTCTAACTCAGCATCAGCATTTAATATGGCTTGCTTGGTCAGAAAATCTAAGAATAAACTCAGCATCAGTTCATCTTCCTCCTGTTCTAGAGATTGAGGCTGTAAGCGGACTAATAAGGTATCAGGGCTGATAACTTCAACAGCACCTTTAGCTTCTTTGAATTGGGGATTATCCTTAAAAAAACTGGCACTCAGACGGAAACCTGAAGCATTGCCTATTCTAGCCCAGGTTAGATTGTATTGTTTGTTACTCATGATTTTAGGCAAGGTTTACTACATATCATGTTATTACATAATTTAATAACATACAAGGTTGCCCAGCTTCTCAACCGCGTTTTAGCTGAACTTCCCACATACATATATACTATAGGGGAGCGCGCCGAGAAAGCCATCGAGTAAAACTAGCGGATTTCGATTTAACACCGCGTAATGAAAAAAGTTCCGATTTTTGCCGTGGTGTACCGCAGCGTGAAACTTGCCGAAAACGTGTTCTGGAACATGGTAGAGAAACGTAGAAATTAAATCACCGAGTAGCAAGAGCGCTAGGGTGATCAGGATGGCTTTTAGTATAAGTAGTATCAAAATTTTCCCCTTAATTTTCCGCTCGATCGTGTTTTGCAATTTACTATAAAAGAGAAAGTTAAATTTTTCTTTATGATTAAGTTAATTTTTAAAATCACGCCTTATATGAGTTGCCCAAAGGGTTGAACAGGAGTCTGCTCAAAGGTGAGAACATCAATACCAAAACGCTGACGCAACAGTATCCGCAGGGTATGACTTGCCATTTTAGCGGCAACCTGGACACAAAGTCCCTCAACTTTCTTTCTGAGCAATCGCTCCAAGTTGCGTCCTGTATTCTGCACCTCATTGAAAACCCCCTCAATCCGTTCTCGAAAATGTTGAAGAAGTCGCTCAAAGACGGGAGAAGTTTGTTGATGTTGATTGACTCTCTTAGCTGTAGAGACTCGATTACCTGTGGTTCTTGATATCTCAGTCTGCCAATCAGTACCAATAAACCCCTTGTCGGCTAGGATATTGTTGCCTTGAATGAACTGCAATACGGATTCTGCTGCGGGAGCGTTCGTCAGTATGAGCAGGGACGAGGGAATAAACCAAAAGGTCAACATTTCACTATCTCTGAAACTAGGCTCAGGTCCAGGCAGCATGGGAGTCAAGCGATATCCCTGTTCTTGATACCAGTCATCCACCAGGACATAAATAATAGTCAAGAGGGTGGGAGCATCTATCCTATTCATGGGGGGCCTCATGCTTTGGAGTGATTACCTTTATCGTGACCTCTCCCTTTGATTTTACAAACCTCTCTATCTCACATCAGCCGCAATTCCTAATTCATAATTCCTAATTCCCACTGCTGCCGGCTGCTCAAGGTTCATAATTAAAGAAACATCTATACTGATAGCTGGTTAATTTTTATGAAAACTCTTGCCGATACGGACTTAAAAAGGCTAGAAGACTTAATTATCAACGGACAAAAAGCGCTCGAGACTCGTTTCACGGCGATCGAGAATAGTATCGTCGAAATTAAGGCTGATATTGGCGAAATTAAAGCTGATATTAAGGAAATCAAGCAAGATGTTAAATCCCTAGAGATAGGACAGGCAAAATTAACCGAAAGAGTCGAAGGGATGGATAATCGCCTCAAAATAGTCGAGGGCAGTCAAAAAAATCAAATTTGGGCATTGATAACCATTTTAGGAGGTTCACTAATTACCGCTTCCGTCGGTTTGCTGATCGCTATTTTGCGCTTTGTCTTGTTTAAGTAAAAAATTATGGCTATGGATGAAACTAAAACCGAAATAAATCAAGAAATCGACTCAGAAACCCAAAAAATTGAGCCATCAGCCTCGGTAATAGAGAGATACGCCCAAATCCACTTAAAAAGCGAGGGTGAGAAATTGGTGCTAATTTTGCCCAAAACCAGCGCCGGGGAGACAAGTCAGGATTGGACAGATATCTTGACAGGATTAAAATATTATCTCCGTAATAGCGGCCAAAACTGCCCCGCTAGAACACCAGTACACCTAAGGTCCAACGATCGCCTGATGGATACGCGCCAACTACAAGCGATCGCCACAATTTTAGACAGTGCCGAATTACCCCTGCATACCATCCAAACCCAAAGAAGACAAACCGCAGTAGCAGCGGCAACCATGGGTTACAATGTCGAACAAATGCGCTCGAATCCGACGGTTTTCGGGGACGAGCAACCGCTGCCATCCCTCCTCGCCGAACCTTTGTACTTAAAAACCACCCTGCGATCGGGTGTAGAAATCCGTCACCCGGGTACAGTTATAGTCATGGGCGATGTCAACCCCGGCGGCTCGATCGTCGCTGATGGCGATATATTAGTTTGGGGGAGTTTACGCGGTGTGGCCCATGCTGGATTCCGCGGCGATCGAGCAGCGGTAATTATGGCCCTGCGAATCGACTTAACTCAACTGCGGATCGCGGAATTAGTGGCACGCACCCCGGCTTTGAATAGCGATCGCATGGAACCAGAAATTGCCTGTATCAGCGAAGGAGGAATCCGCATCATTGGGGCTTATAATTTTTCCAGAACCTACACCTTTAAAGATAAAGTGGGATGGGTAGAAAAAAAGTGATCAGTGACCAGTAAACAGTGATCAGTAAATAGTGATTCAGTGACCAGTAAAAATAGGGATTAACTGCGTTGAAATGAAAAACTCTATAAAACTGATAACTGATAGCTGATAACTGATAACCGGTAACTGATAACTGATAACTGATAACTGATAACTGATATAAATTATGGCTCGTGTAATTGTGGTGACATCGGGAAAGGGAGGAGTTGGTAAAACGACAGTAACGGCGAACTTAGGTTCAGCTTTATCTCAATTAGGCTGTCGAGTCGCCCTTGTCGATGCTGATTTCGGACTGAGAAATCTCGATTTATTGTTAGGATTAGAACAGCGTATCGTTTATACTGCCATCGATGTGGTGGCGGGAGATTGTAGCCTTGATAAAGCTTTAGTTAAGGATAAAAGACAGGAAAATCTGGTCTTATTACCAGCGGCACAAAATCGCACCAAAGAGGCAATTACTGCCGAGCAAATGAAGGATTTAGTCGCCCAATTGTCAAAAAGTTATGACTATGTATTGATTGATTGCCCGGCAGGAATTGAAATGGGTTTTCGCAATGCGATCGCCGCTGCCCAGGAAGCGATCATCGTTACTACCCCAGAAATGTCGGCAGTGAGAGATGCCGATCGCGTGGTGGGATTACTAGAAAGCGAAGATATTAAGAGTATCCGTCTGATCGTCAACCGGCTGCGGCCAGAAATGATCCAACTTAACCAGATGATCAGCGTCGAGGACATTCTCGACCTCTTGGTAATTCCCCTGTTGGGGATTATTCCCGACGATCAAAGAATTATTATTTCCACTAATAAAGGGGAACCATTAGTATTAGAGGAGAAGACCTCTCTCCCCGCCATGGCCTTTAGAAACATTGCCCAGCGTTTACAGGGTCGCGATGTGCCGTTTCTAGATTTAATGGCCGGTCAAGAAGGTTTTCTTGCTCGTCTGCGTCGTCGCTTGTTTGGGCCTTAAACTCTCTCATCTCAACCCCTTAACCTACTATGAATGACCTGATCGATAAACTTCTAGCATGGCGCGGTTCGGGCAAAAGTGGCGACCAAGCTAAAAAACGCTTAAAACTTATTCTGGCCCATGATCGGGCCGATCTTAGTCCCGAAATTCTCAATATGATGCGTCAAGAAATCTTAGAAGTGGTCAGTCGTTATCTTGATATCGATACCGAGGAAACCGAGTTACTCTTAGAAAGTGATCAACGAACTACAGCCCTGATTGCTAATTTTCCGATTCGTCGGATCAAACGCCGTCCTTTAACCGAGAAATTGCCATGAAAACTCAACCGATCGAGCTTTGGCTTAGTCTAGCGGTTAGTCCCTTTCTTTTATCCTACTTGGGACTACGTTCTATTAATAATTGGTTGATAGAAGTCGGGAAAGACAGCGAGGAAATCTTTCGCGGCGATCGCTTGCCGCTGCTCAATATTCCCGATCAGTTACCGGTCAACAGTGACCAATAATCCAAGAAAAAAGTCCTTTTGCCCCCTGAAAAGAGGCAAAAATAGTGAAATTTTTGTTAAAAATCGGGAAAAATGTGATTCTTTGGGATATAATCTCATTTTTGACAAACCCTAAGAACTAATCCGGATCGATCAGTGATCAGTTATCAGTTATCAATGATCAGATTCGAGTTTTCAGTGAATAGTATTAAGGGGCAAGTTCTGAGCTTTCTTTTTACTGATTACTGATTACTGATTACTGATTACTGATTACTGATTACTGTTTACTGTTTACTGATTACTGATTACTGTTTACTGATTACTGATTACTGAAATTATGAGCGTCCTTGTCCCCTCGACCGAAACCGAACAGGATATTTTCAGCACTTCCAACCTGTTTCTGCAGCAAAGACTGAAATTAATCGAAGATTTATGGAAAGAAGTCTTGGTCTCCGAATGTGGTCAAGAATTAGTCGATTTACTGGAATTACTGCGCCATCTCTGTTCTGAGGAAGGACAAGTGACCGATGATAGTCCAGAAGCAACGATCGCCAAAATGATCGAAGACTTGGAACTAGGGGAAGCGATCAAAGTTACCCGCGCTTTTGCCCTCTATTTCCAGTTAATAAATATAATCGAACAACACTACGAACAAAGGGATCAGCAACTACTGCGACGGACGGTGATCGGGGAAGAAAACGAAAGTCCCAAGACAGATCCACCGCAGAAAAGCCTTTTAGCCACCATTGTCGGGGCCGATTGGCTAGAAAAAACCCTGAACGAGTCCGATCACTCCAGCCCAAAATCGGGACTATTTCACTGGTTATTTCCCTATCTCAAACAGGTTAACGTCCCCCCCCAAGAAATTCAGCGTCTTCTCGATCAGTTAGATATTCGTCTGGTTTTCACGGCCCACCCCACGGAAATTGTCCGTCACACCATTCGCATTAAACAGCGCCGCATCTCGGGCATTCTCGAAAAACTCGACCAAGCAGAAGAAATCTTTCGCAGTATGGGGTTAACTAACTCCAGAGAAGCACAAACAGTCACCAAACAGTTAAAAGAAGAAATACGTTTCTGGTGGCGAACAGATGAACTACATCAATTTAAACCCACTGTCGTCGATGAAGTGGATTATGCCCTCCACTACTTCGATGAAGTTCTCTTTGAATCCCTACCCCAGTTAACCCTACGTCTGCAGCAAAGCCTAGAATCCTCCTTTCCCCGTTTACGAGCGCCGAAAAATAACTTCTGTCGCTTTGGTTCTTGGGTCGGGGGAGATCGGGATGGCAATCCCTCCGTTACCCCCGAAGTCACCTGGAAAACCTGCTGTTATCAGCGCAATCTCGTTATTAAAAAATATCTCGATGCTATTCGCGACCTGACCAGTATTTTAAGCGCCTCCCTGCACTGGTGTCACGTCTTGCCGGAGTTGCTGGACTCCCTGGACAGAGATAAACAGCAAATGCCCGAAATCTATAGCCAGTTAGCAATCCGCTACCGTCAGGAACCCTATCGCCTCAAATTGGCCTTTATTCAAAAACGTCTGGAAAATACGCGTGATCGCAATAATCGCCTTAATGACCCAGAAGAACGACAATTATTAACTAAACTCAACGAAACCAACATCTATCGCTCCGGTTCCGAGTTTTTAGCCGAATTAAAGCTATTACAGCGCAGTCTCCTTCAAACCGGTCTTTCCTGTCAAGAACTGGATCAACTGATCGCCCAAGTAGAGATTTTTGGCTTTGTCCTAACTCAGTTAGATTTTCGGCAAGAATCTACCCGTCACGCCGAATGTATCGAAGAAATCGCCGCATATCTGGGAGTTTTACCGAAACCCTACGGCAAATTAACCGAATCAGAAAAAATCGCCTGGTTAGTGGAGGAATTAAAAACCCGTCGGCCCTTAATTCCCCGGGAAATGCCCTTCTCGGAAAGAACCTGCGAAACCATTGAAACCCTGCGAGTTTTAAGAAGTCTGCAAGGGGAATTCGGTTTGGAAATCTGCCAAACCTACATTATCAGCATGACCAACGAGGCCAGCGATGTGCTAGAAGTGCTGTTATTAGCCCAAGAAGCCGGTTTATACGACCCCGCCACTAGCCGCAGTTCCCTCCGCATCGTTCCCCTCTTTGAAACCGTCGATGACCTCAAACACGCCCCCGGCATCATGCAGACTTTGTTTGAATTGCCCCTCTACCGGGCAGCCCTAGCTGGCGGTTACGACCATTTAGCGGCTTTAAACGGGGAGGACGTGACCCCGGAACCGGCGATCCTCGAACCGGGTAATTTACAGGAGATTATGGTCGGTTACTCCGATAGTAATAAGGATTCTGGCTTTTTAAGCAGTAATTGGGAAATTCATAAGGCCCAGAAGGCTTTACAAAAAACCGCTAAACAATACGGCGTGGATCTACGTCTTTTTCATGGCCGGGGCGGTTCCGTCGGTCGTGGTGGTGGCCCAGCCTACGCCGCTATCCTCGCCCAACCCCGGGGAACTATTAACGGTCGCATTAAAATCACCGAACAGGGCGAGGTTTTAGCCTCGAAATACTCTTTACCAGAATTGGCCTTGTATAACCTCGAAACGGCCGTAACGGCAGTCATACAGGCAAGTTTACTGGGCAGTGGTTTTGATGATCTCGAACCTTGGAATCGCATCATGGAGGAGTTGGCCACCTGTTCACGGCAAACCTATCGCAGTTTGATTTATGAAGAACCGGACTTTTTAGACTTCTTTCTGTCCGTAACTCCCATTCCTGAAATTAGTCTTTTACAGATTAGTTCCCGACCGGCCCGCCGGAAAAGTGGTCAACAGGATTTAAGTACCCTGCGGGCAATTCCCTGGGTGTTTAGTTGGACGCAAACCCGTTTTCTTTTACCGGCTTGGTATGGTTTAGGGACAGCTTTACAGATGTTTCTCGATGATTCTCCTAGCAGAAATTTGGAATTGTTACGCCATTTTTATCACAAGTGGCCTTTCTTCCAGATGGTGATTTCTAAGGCAGAAATGACTCTATCGAAGGTGGATATACAGATGGCCTATCACTACGTCAGTGAACTTTCTAAACAGGAAGATCGAGAACGTTTTCAACGTCTGTTTGAAAGGATCAAAGAGGAATATAATCGCACTAGCGAGATTGTTCTCCAGATCACTGGTGAGAAACATTTATTGGATAATGATCCGAATTTACAGCGCTCGGTGCAGTTACGCAATGGTTCGATCGTTCCCCTCGGTTTCCTACAGGTGTCTCTCCTCAAGCGTTTACGTCAATACAATAGTCAAGCTCAATCCGGTGTGATTCATTTCCGCTATTCTAAAGAGGAGTTATTAAGGGGCGCTTTAATGACGATTAATGGTATTGCCGCAGGGATGAGAAATACTGGTTGATTACAGATAATTAATCGTAATTTCGGGGGGGGATTATCTTGAAGGTAATCCACCCTATTTTTGTGATTTGTCAACTTTTTGTAGAACTTCTACTAAGTTGTTATTTTAAAAGGGAAAATTACTGCTAAAATTGGGCATTAGTTCCAATTTTATCACTCAATCCAAGCTTTTGGGGGGTTCTATTGGCTAATATTACTATCACTTATGGACTAAAAATGAATATTTTACCGCTAACAGTTGACAATTGATCATCGACCCCGAAGAGAAGCAATTAAGCTCACCGGTGTGTCGGAAGATTAGAGATTGTGCCAAAATGGAGAAAGTGACCCAATGATTACAGGTAAATTGTTAAAGAAAGGATCGAGTAACCGTGACTGATACGAACTTAGATATACTATCCCTGACCGATCCAGCGATCGCAGGGATTCTGCAAAAAGAACTACAACGTCAAAGAGATCACCTAGAATTAATCGCTAGTGAAAACTTTACCTCCGCTGCCGTCATGGCCGCCCAGGGTTCGGTTTTAACCAACAAATACGCGGAAGGACTGCCCAAAAAACGCTACTATGGCGGTTGCGAATACGTTGATGAAGCGGAACAATTAGCGATCGATCGGGTTAAACGACTATTTGGGGCAAACCACGCTAACGTACAACCCCACTCCGGCGCCCAAGCTAATTTCGCCGTTTTCCTGACCCTATTGCAGCCCGGCGATACGATTATGGGCATGGATCTCTCCCACGGTGGTCATCTTACCCACGGTTCCCCCGTTAACGTTTCCGGAAAATGGTTCCGAGTAGTACAGTACGGAGTAAGTCCCGAAAACGAACTCCTGGACTACGATCTCATCCTTGACATCGCCCGCAAGGAAAAACCCAAACTAATTATCTGCGGTTATTCTGCCTACTCGCGCCAGATTGATTTCGAGAAATTCCGCGCCATCGCTGACGAAGTGGGGGCCTACTTGATGGCAGATATCGCCCATATTGCCGGTTTAGTGGCCACTGGTCATCATCCTAACCCCCTACCCCACTGTGATGTGGTAACTACCACCACTCACAAAACCCTGCGCGGTCCTAGGGGGGGTTTAATTATGACCAAAGACGAGGAATTAGGCAAAAAATTCGATAAATCCGTCTTCCCCGGTACCCAGGGCGGCCCCTTAGAACACGTTATCGCCGCTAAAGCTGTCGCTTTTGGGGAAGCATTGAAACCGGAGTTTAAAATCTATTCGGGCCAAGTAATCGCTAATGCCCAAGCTTTGGCCGGTCAGTTGAAGGCTAGAGGGATTAAAATTGTCACTGATGGTACGGATAATCACTTGATGTTACTCGATTTGAGATCCGTGGGCATGACCGGAAAAGAAGCCGATCGCTTGGTGAGTACCATTAATATTACCGCTAATAAAAACACTGTTCCCTTCGATCCCGAGTCTCCCTTTGTCACCAGTGGTCTGCGCTTGGGTTCCCCGGCTATGACCACCAGAGGACTAGGAGAAACGGAATTTATCGAGATTGGCAACATTATCGCCGATATTCTCCTTAATCCAGGTGATGAAGCCCTGAGAACTGCTTGCCGTCAACGGGTAGCCAAACTCTGTGAAAGCTTCCCCCTCTATCCCCATCTCCATATTTCTGTCCCCGCCTTGGCCTAAAAAGAGAGATAATAAAAATTCATAATTGGCGATTGCCTGTCAGTGGCCAATTGTGAATTAAATCGCCCCCCAATTCCCATGTCCGGAGATTTATACTATCTAGTTTCTTTTCTGATCGCCCATACCGTGGTACTTTGGAGTACCCCCCTCGTCAGAACCGTCGGACTGAAAAGCGGTTACGTCGATAAACCCAACGAAAGGAAGGTCCATGAAAAGCCTATGGTTCGACTGGGGGGAGTTTCGATTTTTGTCGGCGCTTTAACTGCCCTCCTGATCGTTTGGTGGTTGGGAGGGTTTGCTGGTTTAAACAGCGATCGAGAATGGGAAGTGTGGGGCGTAACCCTAGGCGGTTTGGGCTTTTTCCTCATCGGTCTAGCGGATGATCTTTTTAATCTTTCGCCGCTCAATCGTTTGGTAATGCAGTTTAGCGTCGCTTTTCTAGCTTGGCAAGCCGGGGTAAGGATCGATTTCCTCTCTATTCCCTTCGGCGATTTATTACAAATTCATTGGCTAAGTTTACCGATTACTCTCCTCTGGTTAGTGGGGATGGCTAACGCGATTAATTGGATTGACGGTTTAGATGGATTAGCGGCGGGGGTTTCGGGTATATCTGCCGTGGTGATTTTGATTGTAACTTTGGTGATGGGACAACCGGCCGCCGCTATTATCGCCGCCGCTTTAGCGGGTGGGGCCTTGGGTTTTCTGCGTTACAATTTTAACCCCGCCCAAATTTTTATGGGGGATGGTGGGGCCTATTTTATGGGTTTTACCCTCGCGGGTGTGGCGGTGATTGGATTGGCTAAAACCACTGCTGTGACTACTGTTGCCGTTACCGCCGTCCTATTGCCCTATCTCATCCTCGCGGTTCCTCTCCTCGATATGTCCACGGTGATTATTTCCCGTCTCAAACGCGGAAAATCCCCTTTTGTGGCTGATAAACGTCATTTACACCATCGTTTACTGAAAGCGGGTATCTCTCACCGTCTGACAGTATTATTTATCTACGCTCTAACTCTCTGGGTGGGCAGTTTAGCCCTCGGTTTCTCCAATGTTCCCAGTGGTTGGGGTTTTGCCTTTGGTGCGACTCTCCTGCTCGGTTACGTCGGTTGGCAAGTCTGGCGCAATCGTGGCAGTGAACCGTAAGCCGTCTTAAAGTCGTCAGCTATCAGCTTTTTTCTGCGGATATCCCTTCGGCATCCAGTTTGTCACTATGAGAGAGCAAGCAATGATGAATTTTTATCTTCATAAAATAATTTGATTGTACTGAACTCTCGACGCAGTAAATTTTCAACTTGTAAAGTAGAACAGTTTCCTAGTCTCAACCAGATGACTTTGGGAGGATTCCCAAACACTAAACTTAGATCGTGCATATCGGCATCTTTTGAGACAATCATCAAATCATTATCTTTGGCATAATTCCAAACTATCGGGTCTATTGTTGCTTTCATCCCTACATCCCGAACATGAAGGGAGTCTGGAAAAATATCGCTCAAACGGGTAGATAATTTAGGGGATAAGTTTTCATCAAATAGTAATTTCATGCTGATCAAGTCGAAATCATTAACCGACGTTCACGATCAGCCGCATAAGCAATACAAGCCTTTAAATCTTCTCGCGTCAGGTCGGGAAAATCCTCAAGAATTTCTTCTTCTGTCATTTCCGAAGCTAGGTATTCAAGCACTTCATAAACTGTGATTCGCAAGCCACGCACACAAGGCTTACCACCACGTTTATTGGGTTCAATTGTGATATAATCTCTGTAATTCATGATGTGACGAGGGCATTTTTATTAATTTTATGATACCATTTATTGCTGCTAAAAACAGTAGTTTTGGAAACAGTCAAGCCCTAATTACAGTAATTCTATATTGATTGTCTGTCACCACAACTTCAGTGGATAATCTTTCTTCCATTGGTAAAGCATTTTTGCGCCTATCAAAGATAAATAACCAACCAAAATCTAAACCCAAACGCCCTAAATAAGATTCTAATTGTTCAATTCCGTCAGCTTGCGGATCGCGTTTTTTATCCCGCCATACTTTTAATTCAATCCCTAAAATTACATCTTTATACTGTAAACATAAATCCATTCTATCACTACCAATTGCATATTCCCTTTCTAAAACTCCTCCACCATTAACCACACGATGTAAAAAAGCCATTAATACAATATGCGGAGCAATTTCATGGTAAGCAGCACTACTTAATAATGGTTCGACCTGTTGTCGCCAAAACTTGAGAAATGCAGTTAATAAAGCATCTATATTTAATTCACCTTTTGCTGTCAACCAACTAGGACTAATTAAAGGTAAACTGTCCTGAGTTCCTTCGACTAAAACGCGGGGAATAACTTCACGATAAATGGGGTTAGAAATAACTAATCCCCCCATCGGATCACGTCTTAATAATCCTAAATCTATTAAATATTGGCGATCATCTGCTAGGGTATCGGGTAAGGTTTGCCCTGCTAAAATCGGTTCAATAATATTTTTAACTCGTTTT
>NZ_JADBTX010000064.1:0-29407 GCF_020245945.1 Microcystis sp. M015S2 | reverse complement strand
TTAATAATAATTCCTAGTAAGCTCGCTCCTATCCCTAATTCTTTCGTTAGCTTTTTGCCTAGAATTGCTAAATCTATTTCTAGCGAGAGAAGCTAGAAGCCTTTGTTGGCAAGTTTTCTAGCTCGCTTGTCCCCCTGTCAGCTTTGGAATAGTAAAGATACTATTCTTAAAGAGCGATTTTTTGGACTAACAGAAAGCGAAGGAAATCACGGGGAAGATGTCAAGGAATATTATTTCTATTTAGATAATAACCCCACTCATTCTTATATGAAGGCATTGTATAAGTATCCTTATAAATTTCCTTATGATGATCTCGTTGAAGAGAATAGAAAACGAAGAGATGCTAAGTATAATCGAGGAGAAGAACACCCTGAATATGAGCTAATTGATACTAATTGTTTCGACGAGGGATACTTTGATGTTGTTATTGAATATGCCAAGAAGACTCCCGAAGATATTTTAATTAAAATTACCGTTTGGAATCGAGGCTCCAAAGCTCATCCACTACATATTTTACCTACTCTCTGGTTTCGTAACACTTGGTCTTGGTTAGGAGATGCAGAAAGAGAAAAACAAAAACCAAGTTTGCAGAGAGTTTTGGAAAAAACTGGCAATAATATGGTGATTAAAGCTCACCATGGCGAGTTAGGTGATTATTATCTCTATTGTCAAGGAGATACTCCTCTGTTATTTACAGAAAATGAAACTAACAACGAACGCATTTTCCATACTCCTAATGCTAGTAAATATGTTAAGGACGGAATCAACAATTATGTCGTTAATCAAGAGCTAGATAAGGTCAACCCTGAACAGAAAGGGACAAAAGCAGCCGCTCACTATAATCTGACTATTGAAGCTGATGCTGATAAACCTCAAGTGATATGGTTGCGCTTGACAGATATTGCGCCAGATAAACTACCTGATGCTAATCCTTTTGGAAGTGATTTTAAGGAGGTTTTTGACAAGCGCAAAGAAGAAACTGACGCATTTTATCAAGCTATCACTCCTTCAGATTTTCAAATTTCAGGTGAGGAACGACAAGTTCAACGACAGGCATTTGCAGGAATGCTATGGAACAAGCAATTTTATTACTATATAGTTCAAGATTGGCTCCAAGGAGATTGGTCATATCAAGACAGAAAGTGGCATAAAATATACCCCCCACAAAAAACATCTGAACACATCAGAAATAACGACAACACCCGTAATCAGAAATGGACTCACTTGCACAATGAAGACATAATTTCTATGCCAGATAAATGGGAATATCCTTATTTTTGTGTCTGGGATTCAGCTTTTCATGCGATTACCCTTGCTTTAATCGATCCAGATTTTGCTAAAGAGCAAATATTGCTTTTTACTCAACTATGGTACAGCAAAGATGATGGACAAATTCCCTCTTGTGAATTTGGTTTTGATGAAGTAAACCCTCCCATTCTTGCTTGGGCAGCTTTGAAAGTTGACGAAATAGAGCATGATATATATGGCTCTCCTTGCGATCAAAAATTTTTGCAATCAATCTTTGATAATTTGCAAAAGACTTTAGATTGGTGGCTAAAAAATAACAGGCTACCTAAACAATCAGGAGAAACAAAAGACAAATATGTTTTTAGGGCTGGATTTTTAGGATTAGATAATATATCTATAGTTGATCGAAATCAATTCCTCACCCAAGAAACAGTCACAATAGAACAAATTGATGCCACAAGTTGGATAGCAATGTTTTATTTGAATATGTTGACAATAGTTACTAAGTTAGATGTAGAGAAGCAAA
This sequence comes from Microcystis sp. M015S2, assembly GCF_020245945.1. Taxonomy (NCBI): domain Bacteria; kingdom Bacillati; phylum Cyanobacteriota; class Cyanophyceae; order Chroococcales; family Microcystaceae; genus Microcystis; species Microcystis sp. M015S2. The sequence continues at coordinate 27,633 of NZ_JADBTX010000064.1, read as the reverse complement.
AAGAGCGTGAAAATTCTGCAAAAGATTTCCTGAAAAACTTCATATTAATTGTCCATGAAATAAACGAAATTGTTGACAAAAATCAAGTTGCTTTTTGGGATAGCAATGATAACTTCTACTATGAAGTTTTGAAAATTTCTCTGGAAAAATTTTCCTTAGAATTACCACTAAAATATCGCTCCATTCTTGGTATTGTTCCTTTGTTCACTGTGGAAACTTTTGGGAAAGAAACAGAAACAGATTTAACTAGGAATTTAAGAGCAAGCTTTTATAATCCAGAATCTTGTTTTGCTAGGTTTAGGAATGAGGAAGAATTCAAGTATTTACTGGGAGAAGAAGAATGTGTTGATATTCGATCAGATTTACATGAGTGCCTAGATTTATTTTTATCAATTGTCAACAAGAAGAAATTACAAAATATCATTGATAAGCTTCTTGATGAAAAGGAATTCTTAAGTGATTATGGAATTCGATCTTTGTCTAAATTTCATGAAGAACACCCGTATCAATTGGATGGTATGATAAAAATTGTATGGCATCCTGAAATTAAGGCAAATCCAGATGCGCAGCCTTTTCCAATTGAAATGAAATACGAACCTGCTGAAACAAAAACTCCTGTACATACTGGAAATTCTAATTGGCGTGGTCCGGTATGGTTTCCCATGAATTTTCTGATTATTGAATCTCTGAAGAAGTTTCATAAATACTTCAATGTCTGTTTAAAAGAAAAAGACTTTGGAGTATTATGTCCTTCAGTATCGCACCACAAAATTAGCCTTGAAGAAGTTTCAATTGAACTATCTAAGAAACTCATTAAGATTTTCCTGCTTGATGGGTCAGGGAAACGACCAGTTTACGGAGATAACCCAAAACTTCGTGAGCTTTTCAAAACCCCTGATGGCCAGGATTTAATACTGTTCTACGAGTATTTTCACGGAGATACAGGTCAAGGACTGGGAGCAAGCCATCAAACAGGTTGGACAGGACTCGTAGCTAATTTGATCTATCAGGTCGGAGAATATAACTGTCTCAAGAGCGCACCTTCTTAATACTCAATTAACGTTAGTCGGACGAGAGAATGAAAGTTTTAACCCGGGACAGGATCAAGCTTTCAGCTAATCCAGGATTCGGGTTAAATAGACTCTAATAGATTGTACCCCGTTGACGGGCGGGGCGATCGAGGGATTTAATCGCCGTTTCTAATTCCTCGACGGTCAAACAAGTACCGCCCAGGGCCCCAGCCATAGTGGTAATATGTTCTTCCATGAGAGTGCCACCGAGATCGTTGCAACCCCAGTTTAAGGCTTCTGTCGCCCCCTGTAAGCCCAATTTTACCCAACTGGGTTGATGATTTTTAATGCTATTGCCCAAATAAATCCGCGCCACTGCCGTTAATTTTAATGTATCGGCTAAGATTGGTTGATCTCGTCCGACTCGATTTCTCAGGGGTTTGGGGGCTGATTGTCCCACAAAAGGCAATAAAATAAATTCGGTGATTTTAGCCCGATAATTATTTTCTAGGGCGATTTCTTGCTGTTTTCTAATTTTTTCAAGGTGCTGCACCTGTTGGCTAGGGGTTTCAATATGACCGCAGAGCATGGTACTGGTGGTATGTAACCCCAAGTGATGAGCAATACCGACTATTTCTAACCAAGTGGCGGCATCGATTTTTTCTGGACAAATTACCCGTCTTACCTCATCCACTAACACCTCGGCAGCCGTCCCTGGGAGAGAATTCACTCCTGCTTCTTGCAGGGAAGCGATAACTTTTTCGTAACTTAAACCGTCTTCCCTAGCGATAAATTGAACTTCTTGGGGCGAAAAAGCGTGTAAATGCAGGTCAGGAAAAGCTTGTTTCAGGTTTTTAACAATTTCGAGGTAATAGTCTAAGGAATTGCCCTTAATCTTGGCTTTTGGGTTTAATCCTCCCTGCATACAAATTTCTGTCGCCCCACGACGGACAGCATCCGTCGCTTTAGCGATAATTTCCTCTAAATTAAGCCAGAAGGCCCCCTCTTCATTTTCATCGCGTCTGAATGCACAAAAACTACAATGCTGCTCACAAATGTTACTAAAATTAATGTTGCGATTGATAACGTAGGTGACGGTATCTCCCACCTGTTGACGACGCAAAAAGTCGGCCGTTTCCCGAATCTGGGCAATTAAACGGTTATCGGTAGTTTCTAGCAAGATAATCGCTTCTTTTGCCGATAAATTTGCCCCTGACCGCGCTTTTGCCAAAATATCGGTTACGGGTGCGGTGATGGAGGAGTTAGTCACGGGAGATAAATATTAAGGGTTGCCGATCCTAATTGTAGAACGAGGTCAGAAGGAACAGTAAAGAAAGAGAGCCGATTTAATCCTTTTTCTGTTCCCTATTCCCTTGTCTGCACGCGGTAATTCCGGGTTGAGAGCCTTTATTGCGGGGTGGTTTGTTTTTCCTGTTCTTTTTGTTGACGTTTTTTCTTTTCTGCTTCTAGGGCATCTTCGATCACCTTGAGCAGCTGATCCATTTTATCAAGATTACCGCGATAAACATCGAGGTCTTTTTGCAGTTTCTCGCTGGAGAGATGCAGAATTTCTGAGAACTTTTGCAAAATTTGTTCGCGTTTTTCTTTTTCCTTGATCATGTCCGGTTGTGCTTCGGCTAAAATTGTATAGAGACCGATGGCAAACAGGCGACTATACTTAAACTTAGGCGCGTTGATAACCGAAACTAAACTATCAGACAACTGATTGTTACCACCTAGGGCAGGGTTTTGCAGTTGGGAAAGCAAGGAATCAATATTAGTTTCTTTGGCAATAGCGATCATATTTTCGGCATCACGACGATAGACTTCGGGATTACCGTTAACCGCTTGGCACAAAGCATTAAAAATATTCGGTTTATCCTCCCCCGGACGATAGCCTTCCATGAACTTCTCGAAAGAAGTAACCACACCAAGGGCATAAATTGGATCATAATGGAAATCTACATTAACGGAGAGCAGGTGCATCTCGACTAATAATTCCTCAACCACGCGCCGATACACCGAATTGATGGGGCGGGTGTGGCGAGTATAAAAATCACGCTTACTATCGGAAACAGTACGAATTTTGTCCACAGAACCAAACTTCATAAAAATTTAACACTGCTCTCATTTTCTCCCTTCTCGTTCCCCCTGACAAGGCCGGTGATCACCAAAGAGCCGCAAGCAGTCAGTCCAGAGAGAGCAAAAGAGCGAGTAAGATGGGGAAATGGGGAAGTGGGGAAATGGGGAAATGGGGAAATGGGGAAATGGGGAAATGGGGAAATGGGGAAATGGGGAAATGGGGAAGTGGGGAAATGGGGAATTTCAACTAAAACCCCAACACCCTAAAACCCTAAAACCCCAAAACCCTAAAACCCCAAAACCCTAAAACCCTAAAACCCCAAAACCCCAACACCCTAAAACCCTAGCACCTAACCCCCAAAACCCTAAAACCCTAACACCCTAACACCCTAACACCCTAAAACCCTAACACCCTAAAACTCTAACACCCAAAAGCTTTTTCACTTTTCACTTGACTATATGGCTAATCAAGACGACAAAATCAAAATTATCAGTGATAACCGGCAAGCACGCCATCTCTACGAGATTTTAGAGACTTTTGAAGCGGGGGTGCAGTTGCTGGGGACCGAGGTTAAATCTGTGCGTGCTGGTAAGGTAAACCTGCGGGATGGTTACGTTTTAGTCCGCAATGGCGAAGCGGTGTTAATTAATGTTCATATTTCCCCCTACGAACAGAGTAGCGAATATTTTAATCACGATCCGCGCCGGACGAGAAAATTGTTGATGCACAAAAAGGAAATCAGCAAACTCATCGGTCAAGTGGAACAGAAAGGCTTAACTCTTGTGCCTTTGAAGATGTATTTTAAAGGTAGTTGGGTAAAAATCAGCATTGGCCTCGGTAGAGGCAAGAAATTACACGATAAACGCGAAGATTTGAAACGTCGTCAGGACCAACGGGATATGGCGCGAGCGATGAAGCGTTAACCAAGACACTTATCGGACTGGCAAAGGTCTAGGTAAGAAACGAGCGGGTTTTGTTACAGTTGAACTGTATTAGGCTCCTTGCGGCTGTCACCATCCCCCTCACTTTGGGTTAAAATTTATGTTAAAAGTCTTGACAAAAGTAATTAAATATGCTAAAGCACCCGCTTTAATTGCTCTATCTTTAGCTGTGGGTGCGGGGATTATTTTACCAAAAATAACTTTAGCCAATGGCAACCCCGGCCTAACCATTTTTAGCGGAGTCGATCGCAAGGATATCTTAGATTATTTCTTGCAATTCGGTGGTCGTCCCAAGCAAATGGATCGTTATAAACTCTATATTCCCCCGAAAAAACTCTCCCAAGGGGCCGCAGCTTTTTTTATTTCCTATCCCGATTATTTTAACGGCCAGTTTGATACTAATAAAATCGAGGTACGCATCAACAACAAATCTTTACCTTTAAAGGAAGTGGTTTGGGACAAGGATAGTCGCATTATTCAAATTGTCCCCGAACAAGCGATCGATCCGACCAGCAAAGTTGAAATCGTCATGTCTAATGTCAGAAATCCTGAATTAGGCACTTATTACTTTACCTGTGATGTGATTGCCTCTGGCAATATTCCTGTCCGTCTCTACGTCGGTACTTGGATTGTCAGTATTGAACCCTAAGTATTTATTGGGAATAGGGAAATGGGGAAATGGGGAATTTCAACTAAAAACCCCAACACCCCAACACCCTGTTAGTCCGAGAAAGAGTCAACCCAAGTCAACTATTTGCTTCCGAGTTGCCAAAATCTGGGGAATTTTCACCTATAGACTCGTTGGTTGGGTAATTTTCCTCCGAGTTTAAGTTTTTGCGACTGCCTTTGTGGGAATTTTTACCCCCTTCCCGTCCGATAGCTGCCATGTGGGCGCGATCCCGGCTAACTGCTTCACCGCCCTTTCGTCCCGCTTCGCGAGCTTCTTCGGAGGTAAATTCGTGGGCTGTACCTTTTTGATGAGCAGCCTTACCACCTTTACTAGCGATTTCCTTTTGTTTAGCTTGATCCATAGAGGCAAAACCGCGTTTACTCTTACCTGTCATAATATCTCTCCTTGTGAATGCTGATTTTAAAAGTTCTTAAAGACTTATGCGAGATTTTTAAAACATCAAAATCATGATCCTGTCGCTGGACAAAACATTGAGATTGCCCCGCTTTTTTCCTCTAAGAACTATGGATTCCCATCTAGGATCATAACTCATTAGCTTGACTTCTAGGGAACTAATTACAGCAATCAAAGGGCATATTTTATGTTAAAAAATATTAAGCAAATCGAGCATTTATCAGTCTAAAGATATAGAAGTTATCTTAATGGTGAGGTACAAAGGTTGCCTTTGGAGGAGTCAGAATTCAGTTATCAGTTATCAGTTATCAGCTTTTTTCTCCCCGCTCCCCGCTCCCCGCTCCCCGCTCCTCACTCCTCAATTCATAATTCATAATTCATGATTCATAATTTATAATTCCCACTCCCCCACTGATTACTGTTTACTGTTCACTGAAAAGGCTGCCATGCAGCCTTAATTGGGTGTGCGGGCAGCCTAAAGCGTGGTTTTTGGGGATTTAATCGGAAAAAATTAGGGTAAGACTTGGGTTTTTTCGATCAACCATTTATCTCCTTGCCGTACCAAATCATAGCGCACCTTCAAGGACTCATTATAGGAACGATTGACAATTTCCTTGCCATTATGGAAATACATGGCCTTTTCGTTTACTATCGCTTCCACCGTCGCTAAATTAGGATTTTTCACATTATTAGTAACCGAGCGCACATCCACTTGATGATCGTAGCGCCAATAATTATTTCCTTGTAAAGCCGCCGCTCGTTTTTGCCAAATTTCCAAGGCTGAACCCGTTAAAACCTCCTTCAATTGCTCTTTTTGGTGTTCACTGCCAAAAGCCGCCGATTTTGCCCCTAACCAAGCTTGAATCGTCTCCTTGGCTGTTTCCTTGTCTAAGGGAGTCCTTTCCATCACTTCCGCATTAGCCGAGGGAATTTCTAGTATGGGAGTATTTAAAGAAATCGGTAACTGTTCCCCTTGCAAGGCTGCCAAAGGAGATTGACTATCGACAATTGCCTTCACCCCCAAGGCCAAGACTGCGATCGTTCCCACTAATCCTACCCCCAATATCGCCACTCGATCGAGTCGCAGTTTTCTGCGGGCTGGTCGTCTCCGTTTCGGTGCGACTAGGTCGGTTTTTGCCGTTTCTAGGGCTGCCGGCCCGGAGTTGCCTGCTGCTTGGTGGCGCGGGCGACTAGGACGACGACGGGGGGGATTAAGTGCCGGTTGAGGATCGGCTGCCGTCACCACCACACTGCCCTGAGTATAGGGGGTGAAGGTTTCCTCCTGAGCGGTGGCTCTCAGGGCAGGTACAGTAGTACCTGTCCGCTCACCGTTAACTCTAGCTAAAGACGGTTTTTGGGGACGAGAGTGGGAAGAAGAATAAGCAGATTCCCTCATCGGTGTCGCTCCTGGCACTGGGTTTAAATGGGTGGGGGGGGTGTGGGTTTTGAGAACATTTACTTCCGATTCTAAGGGTTCGCCAGTCTTTTCTCGAACCGACCAGGCAACTTTTTCGTCAGGAAAACCTGACAATTCTTCTAAATAATTTTGTACGTCTTCCTCGGCAAAATACTCTTTGAGTGAGGCTTTCCGCTCGACTAAATCACTAAAATGGCAGAAAACTTCTGTTTGTAACCAACGCTCACCGTAACGACATAACCCGGGTAAAAGATCGGCAGATTGCCCGGATTGTTCCTTAATATAATTTAATATTTCTTGCTCTTGACTTTTTTCTAAAATTGTGCTTGCTCGTTCCGTCTGACCGAGCAGTAGGGCGCAGATCGATCGCTCTAGGGAGACATCCTGATGTTTTTGTAATTGCTGTAGGCGCTCGCTGGCTGCGACAATAGCGGCGGGTTGTTTTTGGGCGAAACCGCGGGCGATCAAGGCATAGACCAGCAGATAATTACCCACCGCCGAGGGGCGTTGTGCCTCTTTTGCCCAGATTTTCTCCTGTTCGTCCTGAGTTAAATAAACCCGTAACTGTTGAATAAAGCGTAAAAAATTATCCACCCCCAACCCAGAGCGATCGTCGCCCTGGCCATCGATGCCGCCGCGAGCGGCCAACATCTCCTCCAAGAGATTTAAGCCGCGCTGACGGGCAAGACTAGGTTTTTTTTCTTGGGATAACAATTCCAGTATCCGGTAGGGACGCAGGCGATCACAATCATGGCGAATCTCGCTGGCCACTTGCGGGAACATTTCTTCTTGTTCCAACCAAGTCAGGGCTTTGGCCGCGGTGCTGGCGGCTTGTTCATAATTTTTATCCTGCCAATATTCCCGACTTAATTCCCCGTAGGCCAAAGCCAAGGTTAAGATCATGTCTGGGCGAGTAGTTGGCTCCAAATCTAGATAAGTTTCGGCCAAACGAATCACTAACTCGTATTCTCCCAACTCTTGCAGGATGAGCAAAGCTCCCACCAGATCGGCGGGGGCAATGGTAATCTGGGGAGTGGGATATTCTGGAGGAGCCGCAGCCACCTCGCCACCCTGAGAATCTACGTTTTCGGCGGTGCTTTCTGGGTTGAGAAGCAAGGGATTGGGGTCGAAAAATTGGGCATCGTAATCACGACGGCGATCTGGCTCACTTAACACTTGGTAAGCTTCATCTAGCAAGTGCTGACGGGCAATGATCGCTGTTTGACTGTATTCTTGACGTGGCAATTGCCGTCCCCGGTCGGCGTGGGCCAAATCAATCTGCTCGGCACTCACCTGAAAGGGGATTCCCAATATCCTGTAGTAGTCGAGAGGAATGCGCACGGTTAGCTGTACCTCAACTCTGGAGAGTCCTTAGTAATCTACTCCCGTTAAAGCGTCAGCTTAACGGGAGCTTTCTGTAACCCTAAACTTATCGGGCAAGCCAATAAATTCGGCTCTCTGGGCTGGATTACACTCAGCCCCAAAAGTCTAATCATCTTGCTACCGTTCGCGTCTGCGTCACCAATCCAACCACAAGTCTTATTACTACACTTAAACGATTTTCCGCTTCTAATTCCGATATGTAGGCAACAATGACAGGTTTGAGAGGTATATCGTGGATTAACCGCGATAACCTCAACTCCTTCTTTAATGCCTTTGTATTCGAGAAATTGTCGAAGTTGATAGAAAGCCCAAGAGTTAGACCGTCTTCTCTCGGTCTTATTTCGTGGTTGTTGGTTGGTTCTCTCTCGAATACCGGTTAGGTCTTCAATAGCGATAATCGAGTTGGTTGATTTTGCCTCGGCAACGATAGCTTTACTGATTACATGATTTAAGTGCGCTTGGTATCTTCTCTCCCGCCCCGATAGCCGCTTCAAGATCTCCCGACACCTACGCCTGGTGGATCTAGTGCCTTGAGACGCTTTCCTTTGCAGAGAAGCTCGAACGCGACTGTATTTATCCCTCGTTTCCTTGATTCCCTCCCCCGACCACGATTGATCGGTTGATGTTACCGCGATGTCACGACGGCCGAAATCGACCCCGATAATGTTATCCGCGTTGATAGGTTTCGGCGGTTCCGATTTTAGTTGGATGTGGACATACCAACCGCCGTCACGATGTAGGCAGATTTGAGCGGAGGTCGGATTTTGCCAAGTAAGTTTCCCCCGATGGTAATTGCTCGCTCTCAGGGGAATGGTTAACCGTTTCCCCGTGGTGCTAACAGTAATCGCCCAATCTTTCTCGACGAAACGGAAGGTTCGAGCGTCACAGTCGAAACTTGTTGGAGCAAAGTTCTTGACCTTCTTCCCTTGAAGTTTTGCTGTCAAACGATTAGCCGCCACCCGACCGCAAGCTCTGACAACGTGGTTAGCCGTCAATCCGAACCGATCCTTAACGTCCTGATAACAGACGGCTTGAATCGAGTTCCGGTTAGTCAGCCGGGGATTGACGTTCTCGTTAATCCAGCTACAAGCCGACGCAAAAGCCGTACAGGTATCGGACAGCGCTTGTTGTTGTTCGCTACATACTTGAAGCTTGATCACTAGCGTCAGGACTTGTTCCACGGCCTCAAAAAACTCACCAACAGGAAGCATAACATATTTAGAGTCGATGCGCTACGCGCGTTTTATACTGGTCGGCATTCCTCCGCCGCCAACCCGTAGGGTGTAACGGGGGCATCCTGCCGACATCTAAGGTGAATTAAGTGATGTAAGTGAGAGCGGAGCGAGTAAAATAACAAGATACCATCTTATCCTAGCCAATCTCTGACTGACTAAGATTAGATTTGAGAGAGAAAATACGAAGAACCCCTTGGTTTAAGACCAAAAAATTCACTGCCAGAATTCTCGAAAAATCTACCGCTTCCTCTCCCCTTGCCTTTTTGTTGTCTAAATGATACTACAGACCCTATGATTTCCGAACGTACTTTACCAACCTTTAATCCTGCTTCCATCGTTATTACCAAAGCTGAAGGTCTTCGCCTATACGAAGATATGGTTTTGGGGCGGATGTTTGAAGATAAATGTGCCGAAATGTATTATCGGGGCAAAATGTTCGGTTTTGTCCATCTCTACAACGGTCAAGAAGCGATATCTAGCGGTATTATTAAAGCCTTGCGTCAGGGAGAAGATTACGTTTCTAGCACCTATCGCGATCACGTCCACGCCCTCAGTGCCGGAGTTCCCGCTCAAGAGGTAATGGCGGAGTTATTCGGCAAAGCTACCGGCTGTAGTAAAGGACGGGGCGGCTCCATGCATATGTTTTCCGCCGAACATAAGCTTTTAGGGGGTTACGCTTTTGTGGCCGAGGGGATTCCCGTCGCAACCGGGGCGGCTTTTCAAAGTAAGTACCGTCGCGAAGCTATGGGTGATGCCAGTGCCGATCAGGTAACGGTCTGTTTCTTCGGGGATGGGGCGAGTAATAATGGCCAGTTTTTTGAGTGTCTGAATATGGCCGCCCTCTGGAAGTTGCCGATTATCTATGTGGTGGAAAATAATAAGTGGGCGATCGGTATGGCCCACGATCGAGCCACTTCTCAACCGGAAATCTATAAAAAAGCCAGTGTTTTTAGTATGGTCGGTGTGGAAGTGGACGGTATGGATGTGGTCGCCGTTCATGCCGCCGCCAGAGAAGCCGTGGCTCGGGCCCGCGCCGGTGAGGGACCGACTTTAATTGAGGCCTTAACCTATCGTTTCCGGGGTCACTCTCTGGCAGATCCCGACGAGTTACGCAGTGCTGACGAGAAACAATTCTGGGGCGAAAGAGATCCGATCACTCGCTTTGCCGCCTACCTCTACGAGCGAGAGCTGGCCACGAGAGAGGAATTAAAAGAAATCGAGCAGAAAATTCAAGCTGAAATCGAGGAAGCGGTTAAATTTGCCGAATCTAGCCCCGAACCCGATCCTAGTGAACTAACTCGCTTTATTTTCGCCGAAGACGAGTAATTTCAGTGATCGGTGATCAGTGATCAGCTGCTGAAGGCAAGGGGCAACAGGTAAGAGACAAGAGACAAGAGGCTCTAAAAAAGAATTTGGCAATTCTCCTACCTAAAAAGAAGGTTAGAAACTAAGTAGATCAAAGCTTTTAGCTTAACCAATTAGGTTTTAGATTCGGTCGAATTTTTTCTTGACTAATCACTGTTTACTGATCACTGTTTACGCGACTGTCAACTAAGGTATTCTATGAGGGGGAGAAGAAAAATCCCGCCTCGAAGATGGTTGCTGTTGAAAAAATCCGTAAAAAATAGTTGCGCTCTTGTATAATTCGCTAAAATCCAGAGAAATAGCTTTTGCCATGGCGACTACAGAAGCATTGAACCCCAGTCAGTTCTCACTCTTAACCAACCTCACCGCTGATCGTTCAAGTTCACCCAACCCACAACAAGAAATGGACAAAGTTATCATTCTCGTTAATGCCGAAGCTCAAGCCAGTGGTCAGATGTCTCGGCTATCGCCCGTTACCGAAAAGATGGTGATTGCCTTAAAAAATGCGGTTCCTAAATCCTTGGCGGTGGAGGTGACGGGGACGGCTTCTTTGTGGTCAAAAATGGAGTCGGGTAAAACCAGCCAGAATAATTTAATCTGGTGTCCCTTAACAATTCAATTACCCAATTGGGTGAATTTTCCTGGTAAAAAAGTTTATCAAGCTTGTCGGGATATCGAGGAAAGACGCACTTGGGTTGCCCATACCCTGCACTATAAAACCAGTCAGGGAGATTCCTCTTTTGGGGATCTTTGGTTGCCGATCACGGTGACATCTAAGGGTTTAGAATACGGTGAGGTAATCGGAGAAGGCATGATCCCCAACGCCTACAGTCAACCGATTAGTCTAGAAAGAGAGAGTCTTAAGTCTTTACATCGGCTGGCAGCGCAATTACTGGATAATTTACAGGCTCCTGCTTCCGTTTATTTGCTACAGTTTCGTCTGGCTCATCGAGAAGTGGTTTTTGATCGTCTCTGGCCTTTTCCTGCCGCACCTGCGATCGCTTCTCTGCGCGGTCAACAGACGGATCTCTATGCAGCCTACTGGAATTGTTTACGTCGGCAAGCAATGCTCGACCATTCCTTGGCAATTTAATCCAGTAGCAGAGAAAAACTGTCTAACTTTGGCCACAACAGCGATCGATCCCTAAACTATAGTCATTTCAATTAAGATTGAGAATATCAATCCCAGAGTTCATCAGGTTTTTGTCGGTCTAGAGTGTATCAGACTTATCTGAAATGACTATATCTAAAATTAAATCACTGACGGCGTTAGCGATCGGCTGGTGTGGGGAGCGGGGAGCAGGGGACAAGGGGAGAAGGATATTGTTTGAAGGTGGGATAAGATGCGATCGCCAATGGAGAAGCAAGGTTTTTGAGCCACTAGCTTTCAAAATCTTGCACCTGTTCCGCTAAAAAAGCTCCAAAACCCTTACTTCGTCTATATTGCACGTTTATTAAGCCAAGCCTAATTATTGGTGCTGCCCAAGAAATCGGCCTCCCTTTCATTGCTGCAGTTTAAATGCAATGCAGCTTAGCAGTAATCTATTAAGTTGACAAAAGCGATACTTTGGCAGAATATTTAGCGTAGCAGCCGCCATAAAAACACGGCTTTTGTCCGTTCAATCTCTCGAAAATGCCGAAATATTCGCTAATTATTCCGATTTATAACGAGGAAGAAACCATTCCAGAACTCTATCGTCGTGTCAGTGCCGTCATGGATGGTTTAGATGATTCTGTGGAACTGATTCTGATTAATGATGGCAGTCGGGACCGGTCCTTAAAATTAATGCGGGAACTACAGGAAAGAGATGCTAGGGTCTGTTACATTAGCTTTGCTCGTAACTTTGGCCATCAGGCAGCAGTAACGGCGGGACTCAATTTCGCTAGGGGTCAAGTTATTGTTGTCCTCGATGCCGACTTGCAAGATCCACCGGAATTGATTCCCAAAATGATTGAGTCTTGGCAAGCAGGTTATCATGTGGTTTACGCCCAGAGAACAAAACGGAAAAAAGAAAGTTGGTTTAAACGCCTGACTGCCTACGTTTTCTATAGATTGCTGCAACAATTAGCTGACGTGGATATCCCTGCGGACACGGGGGATTTTTGTCTGATGGATCGTCAGGTGGTGGACTTATTAAATTCTATGCCAGAACGGAATCGTTATATTCGCGGTTTGCGCGCTTGGATTGGTTTCCGACAAACTGCTGTTAAATTTGAGCGGGATCCCCGGTTTGCCGGCGAAGTCAAGTACACTTTAAAAAAATCCTTAGCCCTAGCGATTAATAGCTTGGTGTCTTTTTCTAAGATTCCCCTGCGTCTTTCCACTTATTTAGGCTTATTTTCTGCTTTAATTGCCCTGTTTATGGCTTTACTGGTTCTCTACTGGCGCCTGCAGCAACCCGACTCTCCCGTTACCGGTTTAGCTACTATCTTGATCGCTGTGTTTTTCTTGGGTTCGGTACAATTGATCAGTATTGGCATATTAGGGGAATACATCGGGCGAATTTACGAAGAAGTTAAAGGCAGACCAGCCTATACGATCGCTGAGATCGCTGGGTTGGAAATCAATTAAACTTTCCCAACAACTATCAATTAATTCTTGTCGATTGATGACCTACGGACAAATAAACTTATGATGGATCAGAGAAAATATTTACCCGATCGATTGGCCGCTAATTTCGGACAGTTTTTGATCATTGCTATTTTATTAATCGGAATTGGCCTACGATTTTTCAATTTAGAGCAAAAAGTCTATAGTGCCGATGAAGTTAGACGTATTATGCGTTTTTCGGGATACACGATTCAAGACGTGCGGGAGCAGGCTTTCAACGGTGAAATTATTGGCAGGAAAGACCTACAATATTTTCAACATCCTCATTCCGAACGCTCTCTATCCGATGCCTTGCGCTCTCTGATGGGCAATCCAGAACATCCACCCCTATACAATTTGTCAGCGCGCTTCTGGATGCAGTTAATCCCCATCGAACATTCGGCCAGAACTTTCTCGATTTTCTTAAGCATCTTAGCCATGCTCTGCCTTTATTGGTTATGCCTAGAATTGTTCGATTCTTCGCTAACGGCCTGGATTGCAAGCGCTTTATTCGCTGTTTCTCCCTTTCGGATACTTTCGGCACAAAATGCTACCCAATATAGTTGCTGGACAGTGACAATTCTTTTATCAGGAATTGCTCTTTTACGAGCAATCCGTAAAAATACGCTTAAAAGTTGGCTCTGGTATAGCCTCAGTTTAGCCTTGACTTTTTATACTCATTTATTTTCTGCTCCCGTCGCCATCGCCCAAGCTTTATATGTGATTCTTCTAGAGAGATTGAAAATTACAAGAACAGTTGTTAGCTATGTATTGGCAGCTGTTGGCAGCTTAGTTTTATTTAGCCCTTGGCTATTCGTGATTTTTACCAACCTAGACAAAATTGATCGCAACACCCAATACTATCGACAGTTTAAGACTAATATTATCCAAATATCTCAAACCTTATTCCGTAATATTGGTCATCTATTTGTGAATTTCTATCACCGCAAAGGAAGATTAGAGTCGGCTTTTCATCTATTAATATTATTGTTATTGGTTTATTCTCTTTACTATCTCATCCGATACGCATCGCCGAAAGTTTCGTTATTCCTCATAACTTTGATTGTTGTTCCTACACTGTTTCAAATTGTACCTGATTTATTAAAACCATCGCTTCGCTCCCTACAAGCCAGATATTATATGCCGGTTTTTCTGGCAGTGCGGATGGCTATATCCTACCTGATTGCCAGTTATATCGGCTCAAAATCGCCAAAAAATTGGCGGCACTATTTGGGACAACAAATCTTGCTAATTTTGCTGCTACTAGGTATAGTATCAGGTGTATTTCTGGGTTTAAATCCTGATGCGGCTTTAGATGATCAACGAGGTACAGCCAATGGAGCTAATCTAGAAATCGCCACTGTTTTAAACTCCATGACCAAGCCGATAGTTATCAGCGATAGTACCCCTAGTTTCTTTTTGGGATTATCCTATTTAGTTAACGATCAAGTTAAGTTTCAATTATTTCAGGATGGCGATGTGGAATCGTGGCGGCAAAAACTCAATCTCAAGGAATTAGCCCAAAACTACAGTAATATCGTCGTGGCACATCCCGAAGAAGATTTTGTTAACTTCTTAAATGAGCAGTACCCCATTCGTACAAAAAAATTAGCAGGGGCGCTAATAGAAATTAAACTCCAATAGCAAAGAAAAACTGTCTAACTTTGCCCACAACAGCGATCGATCCCTAAACTATCTAAAATTAAATCACTGACGGCGTTAGCGATGGCAAATTCACTATAAAAACTTTCGCGAAAGTCAAAAGCCTGCATCTCGGTAACGATCGCAATTACTAGACAACCGAGATCGTTTTCCCCTTCCAAACGCTGACGCAGAAAAATTTGACTAGCGCGTTCAGCGATAGTTTCATTAATAGCTTCGGGAATAAATTCTGCATCTAACCAACGATGTAAAGCGGTGCGCAGCCAGGTTTGTTCCTGTTGGGGATTTTCGATCGGTGGTAAAGTAATAGGCGGAATTGGTGGGGGATGATCGGGCATAATTAGAGAATGATCAGGCTACAAGACTGAATTCTTGGGGGGAGTCGTGGATACCGCCTCTATTATACAAGGATACGCACGCGGTTACTTTCTCATGGCCGATGAGGGGGGGCGATTGGATTGGTATTCTAGTAAAAATCGCGCTCTTATCCCTCTAGATCGGCGTTTTAGGTATCCCACGTCCCTAAAACGAGTTTTGAATCAAAATCGCTTTAGCGTGACTATTAACCGCGATTTTGCTGGGGTTTGTGCCGGTTGTGCCGATCGCTCGCTGACTTGGATTTCCCCGGAGTTAATCCAAATCTATCAGCAATTACACCAAGCCGGTTGGGCCTACAGTTTCGAGACGTGGCAAGGGGATCAATTAGCGGGGGGGATTTTAGGTTTAGCAATTCGCGGGGTTTTTATCGGGGAATCGATGTTCTATAAAATTCCCGATGGTTCTAAGGTAGCCATGGTCAAGTTAGTCGAACACCTCAGAGAACGGGATTTCTGTTTATTTGATGCCCAAATGCAAAATCCCCATCTGGCTAGATTTGGGGCCTATACTATCTCCGAAAAAGAATATCATCCCCTACTTGAAGGCGCTCTGTTGAAGCATTGCTATTTTGTTTAAGTATTGTTTCCGATTGTGGCAGTCATCTTAATAGTGAGGTACTAATTTTTCGTTTTGGGGGGACAGTCGTCACGATTCGGTCGTCAATAGCAAATTAGACTATACTTCATCTTTAAGAAAAAAGCTGTAAGAATCGACCTCGAAAATGTCTTGACCATCGAACCCGATTCGAGGTATTCTATCAGGGTAGATCAGACAGTAATGAAATTCAGATTTAAATTGGCAATGTTAAACCAGTTAAGAATTCTAATTGTTGATGATAATGAAGTAGATCGGATCGCCGTGCGCCGATTCTTAAGAACATCGGAGATGGCGATAGAAATAACAGAAGCCGCTGACTATCAAGAGGCTAAAGAACAGATGTCCAATAATCTTTTCGACTGTATGTTTATCGATTATCTTCTACCCGATCGAGATGGTTTGACTTTGGTGCGGGAAATTCGGCAACAGGGACTTAGAATACCCCTAATTGTCTTAACCGGTCACGGAGACGAAGGAATTGCCGTAGATATGATGAAAGCCGGTGCTTCCGATTATCTGAGTAAATTTCGTCTTTCTGCCTCGCGCTTAAATCAAGCGATGCGAAACGCCCTACGCATCTATGAAGCGGAACAAGAAGTGACGATTGCCAAACAAGAAAAAGAGCAATTGGCTAGACAAAAAGAAGATTTTGTTTCGAGGATGACCCACGATTTGCGAACTCCCTTAGTGTCTGTCAATCATATATTAGAACTATTTCAAGAAGGTTTATACGGTGAGATTACTCCCGAAATGAGTCGAGTCATTCATGTGATTATTCGCAGTAATAAAAATCTCTTGGAAATGGTTAATAATCTTTTGGAAGTTTATTGTTATGAAAACGGCGAAAAGATACTTAATTTTACTAAATTAAAGATTATCGATATTCTCGAAGAAGTCTGTCAGCAGTTAACTCCCCTTGCCCGAGAAAAAGGACTAGAATTAAGCTTAAATGCCGAAAATGCCGAGGAAATTTTCCTAACTGGCGATCGCTTGGAACTGCGGCGCGTTTTTACCAATCTCATCGGCAATGCGATTAAATTTACCCAAAAGGGTGATGTGAAAATTCATCTCATCCCCGCTACAGAGGAAGATACTTTTGTCACCATTGTCGTCGAGGATACTGGTATAGGCATTTCAGCAGAAGAACTACCCCGGATTTTCGAGCGCCTGTACTCCAGTTCCCCAGACAGTTCCAACAATGGGTTAGGACTTTATCTCTCCCGTCGCATTGTTGATGCTCATGGGGGAACTATTGCCGTCACCTCAGAATTAGAACGGGGTAGTAGCTTTTCTGTCCGTTTACCTGTCTAGAAAGATCGATAATAGAAAAAATACTTTCTGCCGATCGGTCACTGTTAATGGCTTCTAATTGGGATATCTTGTTAATACAAGCGGCGCGTCAGGGCAATCTCGCGCGGGTTCAAGCTTTACTGAGTCAGGGGGCAAATGTCAACGCCACTGATGGGCAAAATACTACGGCTTTAATCTATGCCGTGCAGGGGGGTCATAGGGAAATTGTGGCAATTTTGCGAGAATTTGGGGCTGATATCAACAAAAGTAAACAACCCCAAGGTTTAAGCCCTCTCATGTTAGCGGCTGCCCTCAATCACAGTGAAATCCTTGCTCAATTAATCGCCGTCGGCGCTAATGTCAATCAGCTCAATCAAGATGGTACACCAGCACTAATGATCGCCGTTTATAAGGGTCATACAGCGATCGCAGAACAGTTATTAACCGCCGGCGCTCGGGTCAATATGCGCGATCGGGATGGAGATACGGCTTTATCTGTAGCGATCAAACAAAATTACGCCGCCATCGTCCGTTTACTGCTCGATAGTGGTGTAGATGAAGAAATCCGTCAACAAGCTTGGTTACAGGCTCTCACCGCTAATTGCCCAGAAATCCTCGAATTGTTTATTACCCGTGGTATGCCCCTCGATGCTCCCACTTTATCCGGGGAAACTCCCCTAATTTTGGCTGTAGAGAGGGGAAATCTCGGCAGCGTGCAAACTTTACTGCAAGCGGGAGCAAATCCAAACATCAGCACGGAGGAGGGAGAAACTGCCCTCATGATCGCCGCTGCTGAGGGATATTTCGATATTGTCCGACTTTTACTCGCTAAGGGGGCCAGTGTTGACAATCAAAATCAGGCTGGAGAAACGGCCCTGCATTTAGGGACGATCGAAGGACATCTAGAGATCGTCCAGGCCTTACTACAAGCCGGCGCTTTTGTCAATCACCGTAACCATTTTGGTGATACACCCTTGATCATCGCCACGGTGCAAGGATACGAAGCGATCGTTTTAGAATTGTTAAAACAGGGGGCGGAGCCTAACCTAACTCAGCAGGGAGAAACACCGTTAACTCTAGCTCTACAGCGCAAATTTACGAAAATCTGTCGTTATCTCCTCGACTACGGGGCTAATCCCAACGCCGTTTATCCCGATGGCAAAACCGTCCTCATGAAAGCTTGTGAGGGCAATAATAGTCAATTGGTGCGCCGGTTAATCGATATCGGTGCTGATGTCAATAAACTCGATTTTAGCGGCGCTTCCCCTTTAATGTGGGCGAGTTATCACGGTTGTCTCGACACGGTTAAAGTTTTGTTAGACGGGGGAAAGGTGAACTTAAATCAGAAAAATCAAGGGGGAATGACCGCTTTAATGTTAGCTAAATTTAATCACCATCAGGCGATCGTTTCTTTATTAAAACAAGCGGGAGCGATCGAGTAAGCTGCCCGCGAATTTAAATTGCTTGTTGAGATGAGGCTGCGAGGCAGGAGATAGGGTGGTCACTGCGTGCGCGTTGCGGGGGGTGTTGGGGTGTTGGGGTGTTAGGGTGTTGGGGTGTTAGTTGAAATTCCCCCACTTCCCCACTTCCCCACGAGAAACTTTTTGCCGCAAACCCTAGATAGTCAACAGCTTACCATGACCACGGTGATATTATCGGAACCGCCAGCTTTTTTGGCTGCTGCCACTAAATTCTCGACAATTTCCTGACAATCAGCACCGGTTTGCAAATAATCGCTAATTTCCTCGTCGGACACTTCTTCCGTCAAACCATCACTACAGAGAATTAAACTATCGCCAGATTGCACATCAAGGGGAGACACCGTCACTGGGGGCAAATCGCGACGACCAAGGCATTGAAATAAAACGTGCCGCCAAGGGTGGTTTTTCGCTTCTTCTTCGGACATATCACCCATTTTTATCGCCCTAGCTATCCAAGTATGATCTTCCGTCACCTGTTCTAATTTTTGCTCACGAAAGCGATAGAGACGGGAATCACCAATATGGGTGTACCAAGAGCCATCATCTCGGAAGATAGCCATGACTAGGGTTGTCCCCATGTCCTGTCTTTCGGGATTTTTCAGTTGATCTTCAATAATCTTCTCGTTAGCGGCAGTAATTGCCTCCTGCAGCAATTCCCCGGCAGCCAGGGGCGAATGCCAGTGTTCTTCTAGATGAGCTTGGATAGTTTCAGTGGCGATTTGACTAGCTTCCTGGCCCCCCGCATGACCTCCCATACCATCGGCAACGATAAAAAAGCGTCGCTCGGGGTCGATATAATAACTATCCTGATTAACCGATCGCACTACACCAGGATCGGTCAGTCCTCCAAAAGAAAGATTGTTCATGGAAATTTCTGCTGCTAACACAATAATTATTATCCTGCGATCAATTACATCATGCGATCCTGACGTTCAATTTTTCGCCAAAGTCTCAAGAGGGCTATCCCCGGAAGCAGGGAAATCGCCATCGGCACTAAAGTTAACCAACCAAAACCACTGACAAATAGAAGCGTCGCTGAGATAAGCAAAGCACTTATGAGTAAAGTATAGTTGGTTCCCATTTGAATCATACCCAATCGCCGCAAAAGTCGATCGGATTCGCTGGAACGTACCCGGACACGGATATCACCCCGTTCTAATTTTTCGATCGTATCATCGATGCGTCGGGGTAAACTCAGGGCGGTGCTGCTCACTTGGGCTGCTTGTCGTCCTAACTCATCGAGGAGATTACTGCCATTATTTCCTGTCATATCATTTACTAATTGCAGGGCAAAAGGTTGGGCCACTTCCATAAAGTTAAATTCGGGATCGAGTCCTTTGCCTACCCCTTCTAGGGTAGAAAATGCCCGCATAACGAAGGTAAAGGTAGCGGGAAAGCGAAAAGGCTGATCGTAGGCGATTTCATAGAGATCATCGCTGATAGAGGCTACGGATTGCTCCTCAAAGGGTTTATCCATGAAGTTATCGAGCATATACTGGATCGATCGCCGCACTGCTCCCATATCACCATTAGCAGTTAATGCTCCTAAATCTACCAAAGAAGTGACCACGCGATCGGCATCTTTTTGGGCAATTCCCAAGAGAGTCTGCATTAATTTTTCGCGCACGTTGGTTTTAATTTGTCCCATCATGCCGAAATCGTAGAAAATTAAAGAGCCATCACTATCAACGGCGATATTGCCGGGGTGAGGATCTGCGTGAAAAAAGCCGTTATTGAGTAGTTGAATTAGATAGGCTTTTGCCCCCAGTTTAGCCAACAATTTGCGATCGAGTCCGGCCGCTTCTAGGGCTTCATAATGACTGATTTTGATGCCGGGGAGGTATTCTAGGGTTAAAACCTGGGGAGAGGTGTAGCGCCAATAGACTTTCGGTACTTTCACCCAATCTTCCCCGCGAAAATTACGGCGAAAAGTGTCGGCGTTACGACCTTCGTTGAGATAATCGGTTTCTTCCCAGAGGATTTTACAGCATTCTTCATAAATACCCGTCCAATCGCGACCTTTACCCCATTTGGGATGATTTTGGAAGTATTGGGCGATTTTTTTCAGGATGGTCAGATCGATACTAAATAATTTTTTCAATCCGGGCCGTTGGACTTTGACCACCACATCTTCCCCGGTGTTCAGTTGGGCCCGGTGAACTTGTCCTAAACTAGCGGCTGCTAGGGGGATGGGATCGAAGCTTTTAAAGAGTTTATTCAGGGGTTTACCGAGGGATACCTCGATAATTTTGCTGGCCTGTTCGTAGGTAAACGCGGGGACTTGATCCTGTAGTTTCGAGAGTTCTTCCACATATTCGAGGGGAAAAAGATCGGCGCGAGTGGAGAACAGTTGACCGACTTTAATAAAAGTCGGTCCCAATTCTAGCATGGTTTCCCGAATCCAAGCGGCCTGTTTTCTGCGTCTGCCGGCGAGTTTTTCTTGGCTATAGCCGCCGTTATAGCTCCATTTTTTACCGTTGAGCCAGAATTGATACAGTACAGTCAGAACGAATCGCCAAATATCTAGACGACGACGATTGATGGAATAGTTTTCTCGATTCCAACGATAGCTATTTTTGGCGACTTGGAGGGCCGGCATTGCTGGGTTTAACTCTGGGGTAACGGGGACAGGTAGAAAGGCTGACACGCAATTTTTGGGGCTTTAAAGCGACTAAAAGGGGGTTTTGGGGTTAATTACGGTGGTTTTTTAGTTCTGAGCGCAATTGGGCGATTTCGGCCCGCATTTCGTCGATGTTTTCCTGCACATCGGCACTGGAGGAACCACCGGACTCTGTACCAGTATATACTCCCTTTTCCATGGCTTGATCGGCTCTCATTTGCACTTCTTCGACGAATTGCCGCAGGTTTTCCCGTTGTTCGGCATCAAATTTGCCTAATTCGCTTAAAGCGTTGGTAAACGCATCTTCTAGCTGTTCACCGATCACTTCAGCGATCGCTCGTCCGAGGAAAAAGGCGTGAATAACGGGGTTAGTCATAATCTTAAATGGATGTTTTCGCTTCGGGGTTTGTGGACGGGAAAGGCGATAATAGATTCCCTAACTACTAGGTTAGGCGACAGAACCGGAAAAGGCAAATCGTTTTTCTGAAAACGGAGGTGAGACGGGGAGGTTAATCGACAAAATTAGGGGAAAGAAAAGGCTCTAAGGGAGCAGAATCCGGTTTGATCTCGTCGAGAATTATCGCTGAAATCAACCCGATTCGCGAAATAATATTGTCATCAACAATACCATCCCTGGAGAGTTAAGATGCTCAGAAAACGTTTATTAATCCCCTTAATCTTATCCCTAGTCACTTTCGGTCTAGTGGTGGCCTGCAATTCTGGCACTCCCACTGGTCAAACTAACCCCAGTCCCGCAGAAAACGCCGCCACTGCTGCTATTCCCATCGGTGCAGCTTTAGCCCAAACTAGCAATCTCGCCCTATTGGGACAGGAACAGGTGATCGGTGTCAAGATGGCTGAAACATATTTTAATAAAAAGGGCGGGGTCAATGGAACAGCGATTAAAGTTATTATCCAGGATGTGGCTGGGGATGAACAGGGGGCGATCAACGCCATTAATACCCTGATCACCCAAGATAAGGTGGTGGGTATTCTTGGTCCGTCCCTGTCTCAACAGGCTTTTGCCGCTAGTCCGATCGCCGATCGAGCCAAAGTTCCTATTCTCGGTCCGTCTAACACCGCTAAAGGTATCCCCCAGATCGGTGAATATGTGGGTAGGGTGTCCGCTCCTGTGGCTGTGGTCGCTCCCAATGCGGTTAAAACCGCTTTAAAAATCGATCCCAAGATTAAAAAAGTGGCTGTCTTTTTTGCCCAAAATGATGCTTTTAGTAAATCGGAAACGGAAACTTTTCAAGAAACCCTGAAGAGTTTAAATCTTGATATTGTCACCGTGCAGAAATTCCAAACCACCGATACAGATTTTCAAAACCAAGCCACCGCCGCTATTAATATTAAACCAGATTTAGTGGTTATTTCCGGTTTAGTTGCTGACGGGGGCAATTTGGTCAAACAGTTGCGACAATTAGGCTATCAGGGGTTAATTATTGGTGGCAATGGTTTAAATACTTCTAATATTTTCCCAGTTTGTCAAGCTCAATGTGATGGCATTATCATTGCTCAAGCTTATAACCCGGAATTAGATAGTCCTATTAATCGGGATTTTGTCGCCGCTTATACAGCAGAAAATAAAAAAGCACCGCCCCAATTTACCGCTCAAGCTTTTACGGGAATTCAAGTTTTTGTCGAGGCCTTAAAACGGGTAGATGATAAAAATAAACTCAGTACACTTTCCCTCGAACAAATTCGCCAACAATTAAATCAGGAAATTTTAGCGGGTAAGTATGTCACTGTCCTGGGAGATATTGCTTTTAGTCCCGAAGGAGAAATCATTCAGGATAAATTCTCCGTGGCACAAATTAAAATGGATGCCGATGGTAAAAATGGTAAATTTACTTTTGTGGAAAATTAATAAGTAAGTGGTTCTTCTCGCTTCTACCTCGTTGCAAGGGTATCCCTTGCAACGAATTTCCAGAGGTTCTAGCTTTTGTGTCATAATCAGACACGCTATAAACTAGGCGGTGTTCTTTTGTAATGCGTCGTGACCACAATCCTGATAGTTCATGTTTTAATGCTTCTGGTTTTCCTAATCCAGAAAAAGGCTATCTTTGAACATCTTTAATCAGGCTGACAATTTTAGCGTAAACTTTTTTATCTGCGATCGCCCATTAATTAAACTCATCAAAACTTCGGGTTAGAAAGGCGACTTTCCTCATAATTTAGCAGCATCTACATAAATATAACTATCAGGATTTTTCAGAGATTCTATTGCCTCTTGGAGATGTTGACGGTTAGCTTCTGTGGAAAGCAGATAGTCCGTTTCATCCATTTCAGCAGCTTCTTTAATCAACAAAATCGCTTCGACAACTGTTCCTTCTGGTAAGTCGAGGGGAGGTAAACTAAGTTGACCATTTTTGATGATTGTTTGGTATTTTAGTGCATTCATATACTTTTACTATTCTTGAGATTTTATTGATTATAGCAGTTTCAATGATAACTTGGCTCTTCTCGTTTCTGTATAGTCTTACCTCGTTGCCAGGCGGTCCCTTGTAACACACTTCCAGAGGTTCTAGCTTTTGTGTAACCCATCAGGGAAGGGAGGGAGACACTCCCTCCCTTGTCTTCAGTGTTAAGAATGTTGGACATAGATAAACAGGCGATTTAGTGGGAAAAATGCGCTCGCTGTGGGTTAATCTGGTTAGAAGCGGGTCAATTCAGCCAATATAAACAGAATTTTGCCAATTTAGCTAAACAGGTTTTATTGCTGTAACTGATGACCACAGCTACTACAAAAGCGATCGGTTGCCGCTACTTTTGCCCCGCATTGACTACAAAATCGCGTTTTACTGACGGTTTTTGCGTCTCCCATACTCATTTTCATATCTCCCATTTGCATTTCCATGGGGGTAAAATTCATCGACATATTACCCATTTTCATCGGTTGCATCGGTTGCATCGGTTGCATTGGTTGCATTGGTTGCATCGGTGAGGAGGAGAAACTGGTAGCGGTTGTCGATTGAGAGGACTGAGAAACTCCAGAGGTATGAGGAGAGGAAAAACCGATACTGCTCCCTTGAATTTGGATTCTGTGGGGTCCGGTTTCAGTGATAATTTCAATAATCGCCCCTTGGGGAATTATCTCTATTTGGGGTTCTTTTGTCCAAACTCCCGTAGCAAAACTACTGCTAGACTGCTGTTGTTGTCCCACTGTACCACTAGCGAGGGTTACAATCGTCTGCAGCCCTTGATTATCGAGATAGAGACGTTGTCCTGTGGGTAATTCACTATAAATAGCCATATTTTTGACAGTGAAAAGTAAAAAGTAAAAAGCTAGTTAACACCCCTAGGATCCAGTCTAGCGAGGATAAAAATGTTAGAGGATTTTCTTAAGAATTTTATCGACAAAAAAAGGGCGGTTTTACCCACCCTCACCATGTCTCAAGAAAACAAACTTTTTAACGGACGCTACCGGCTAATTTATCGACCCGAATCGGTTTCATCAGGTACAATTTGAGGAATTGCCAAGCATTAGAGGCGAAGATAGGCAATTTCTTCAGGAATTTAACCGGTGCGGCACTGTTTTCGCTATCGATCGCCCGTAATCCCTCGTTATTGCGAACACAAATTTCTAGGCGATCATAGAATTCGGGACTATCCACATCAAGAACAATCGGGAAGACGCGGCCGGCGGTTTCATTGGTCTTCTCGATTACATACTTATCGTACTCGCGAGCGTCCAAACCGAGAATGGCGTAGAAACCAGAACGCTGAGTATCATTGAGATACATCGTAGCGAAGACCGAAAGCAGGAAGAAACGACACCAGAGACGAGCGCGCCAATCATTAAGAATATCAGGCTGCGCACGCATGATCGCATCAAAGAAGTCCCCGTGACGGTTTTCGTCTTGACACCAATTCTCGAAGAAGTTAAAAATCGGATAAACCCGATCTTCGGGATGTTGTTCGAGATGACGATAAATGGTGATATAACGCCAATAACCGATTTTTTCGGAAAGATAGGTGGCGTAGAAGATAAATTTCGGTTTAAAGAAGGTGTAGTTACGGCTTTTGGTTAAAAATCCCAAGTCAAGGGAGAGGTTAAAATCCGATAAAGCCTTATTAAGGAATCCAGCGTGACGCGCTTCGTCCCGGGACATGAGGTTAAAGCATTCTGCGAGGACGGGATTTCTGTTTTTTAAACGTCTGCCGAGTTCTTTGTAGAGAAGAAAGCCGGAAAATTCAGCCGTGCAGGATCTTTCCAGAAATTCCACGAATAAGCGACGAGTTTCGCCATCAATGTGATCCCAAGAGCGATCAAATTCTTGATTGCGAACGAAGTGATGCCGGTTATAATCGGTACGGAATTCCTCTAAAATCGCTTTCAGTTCTTCCTCGTTAGCGGCGATCGACATTTCCGCCATCGCTTCAAAATCAGTGGTGTAGAAGCGGGGAGTGAGGATCGTTTCTTTAGCGGGAACTTTTATACCCGGACGGATTTCCTCGAATTCTGGTTTTTGGATCGTGCTGACCATAGGGATTATTGATTTTACTCTGGGATGATGATTGAGACGAGTAAAGGCTTTGACTTGATAATGACGAGCCGTGAAAAAACGGCTAGGATTCACTATAGCAAGCTCTCAGCCCTAGACTCCCTTCCTGTTCATTAAAAGTTACAACTCTTAATTAAGCTGTGTAAACAAACGCGGCTTTTTCCCTGGGAGTCTTGACAAATGTTCGGAGATGTGGGGTTTGTTCAGTGATCGGTAAACAGTCATCGGTAATCGGTGAACTGAAAACGGCTCTCCCAGGTTTGGTGGATAAAATGTATTCTAAGATACATTCCTGCTAGCTAGGGGGTGGAGCGAACCACAGAGACACAGAGGACACAGAGATCGATCGCTTCTATGGTAAGTTAAGCTGATCACACAGAACCTAGAAGAGCCGAAATGATTTAGATGAGTCAGCAACCCCCTCAACCTCTTTCAAAGCCAGATCCGAATCTTCCAGAACTCAAAACCAAGACGGGTAAAAGAGCAGAGCGCTTGTTGCTGAACGTTTGGGAACCCCTAGATGTTTTAGGTCGAGGGTTAATGGGGGATTTATGGAGAGCCGTTTATCTCTCGGTACAAGATGCGATCGCTCTTAGTATTTTGTTACAACTTCCAAGTTTCATCGGTCGTGTCATTATCGGTAAAGACTTTTCTGGTTTTGACGTATGCCTGCAAGAAAACCCGTTAGGCGTATCGCGCTATGCTTGTTTTATAATCATCACATCTGACTTTTGCCTGTGGATTATTCTAGCCGGTCGAATCATTGGGCGCTTCTGGGTAGATCTGCGTGGATTAAAAGGAGGTAATAAGCATGGCTCAGGGAAATCATAATGAATTAAATCTCTATGAAGAGGCTAAGGCTGGTTTATTTTCCTTAGTTCAGCAGACTGTGGCTGTATTCATAGGTTTTGTCCTCATGTTACTAGTTGCTGGAGGTGCTCCTTCAAGTTTTGTCATAGCACTAAGCTTTTGTCTTGGTACTGCTTTTGTGGCTTGGAGTGAACAGAAACGAGTAAGAAATTTGAAAGCAGTTGACTCATCCATTCCGCCAAAAGAATCTGAGACTGCAAGTATAGTAACAGAAGAACGATCTAACAAAAATTCAAGTACTTTAGATATTCAAACCCTGCGTCAACAAAGGCTTTTGGAAGACCTAAAGATACTAGAAGAACAATTAATGACTACAAGTTCTGTACCTGATAAATTTCGACTACGTGAACAGATTAGAAGTCTAAAGAGCGAGATTGGGAGTTTTCTAGGAGGAGTAAGATTAGGTGTTGAGGGAGACTATTACAATGTTAGTCAAGCTACTGCTGTTGGCAAATATCGATCTGACAACAACACATTCGTTCAATTAGATCAAAAGCAGACTCTTGCTGAGGCGGCAGCGGAGATTCAGCGTCTTCTCAAACAGCTAGAACAAACTAATCCAAGCGTTACTGAAGCTGAAAAGGTGGCTTACGTGAGTGATGAAACCACTCCTAGTTTCAAGCGTCGTGTTGTCGGTGCGTTACAAACGGGTGGTGAAGCTGCAATTGAAGAGTTTTTGGACAATCCGTATGTCAGTGTTGGTAAGGCTGTTCTCAAAGATTGGATGAAGCCAAAATGAGTTCTATGCAGGCAACATAACAGGAACGTTGGGCGGATAAAAGTATGAATAACACATTGCCATCAGCAAAATCAATTCCCAGTGCGATCGCCGTTCTTGTAGGGTGCGTTCCCTAATGTGACTCCTACTGCTCCACCGATCGATTTTTGGGGAACGCACCATGTACATTTATTGAAACTGTGGGTTAGAGTGCGATGCCGCTCTGGTGGTCTCAGTTGAGGAATGTTAGCGAAGATTCCCAATAGACATCTCCAAAAATTTGTAAGTCAGTCACAGCAAGGAAGACAGGCAGATTAGACCAAGAGTCAAAATTAGCTCTAAAAACCGATTAATCAGGGTTTTAAGAGACAAAATCGAATTTTGACGGAAAACTATGGCTA